>CADCOZ010000410.1 GCA_902803125.1 uncultured Ruminococcus sp. | reverse complement strand
CAGCAGGATGTGGGGTGTCAAAACACCTGCGGAGGCAAAAGCGGTGATCGAAGAGCAGGTCGCCCAGGCCGGTATCACAGACCCGCAGAATCTGGAAGAGCAGGCTCTGAGCTTGGCGGGCAGAGATGTATATGAAAAGTTGGTCAAGGGCTACACCGAGAAACAATGGGGCCGTCCCTGCACCGAACTGCCGGCTTTCATCATCAAGCGTCTGCCCCTGCGTTTTACCTATGACAACAACTACTTTAACGCCCGTTATCAGGGCATTCCGATGGGCGGCTATACCGCTATCATCGAGAAAATGCTGGCCGGTATTGAAGTGCTGACCGACACCGATTATTTTGAGTGGATCAAGACCCATGCCGATGAAGTCGCCAAGACAGTCTTTACCGGTCAGATTGATGAGTTTTTCGGCTATCAGCTGGGCGTTCTGGAGTATCGTTCGGTACGCTTTGAAACCGAAGTGCTGGATACCGATAACTATCAGGGCAACGCCGTGGTCAACTATACCGAGCGTGAAGTGCCGTATACCCGCATTATCGAGCATAAGCACTTTGAATTCGGCACCCAGCCCAAGACGGTTATTTCCCGTGAATATTCTTCCGAGTGGAAGCCGGGCATCGAGCCGTACTATCCCGTCAACAACGAGAAGAACAACGCTCTGTATGAAGCCTATCGCCAGCTGGCCGCACAGACACCGAATGTCATTTTCGGCGGCCGTCTGGGTCACTATAAGTATTATGACATGGACAAGGTCATTGATGTCGCCTTGGCCGCCGTAAAGGAAGAGTTCGGTGAGTGATTCGCTGACTGTTTTACGCAGTCTGCTGCTGCCCCGTGAAGACATCTGCAACAAAACCGCACTGTACTATCGCATCACAGAAGGCACTGCCGCTGCACAGGACAACCTTCTGCACATCAGCGGCACGGTGACCTTTGATACCTATTTCAATGCGTGGCCTGCCGTGAAATATGAGGAATACTGCCGCCTCTCAGCCTTGTTTTTAAGGCTGAGAGTGTGCGGCACCTTTGTTTTGCGTGTTTTTGGGGTCAAGCAGTCTGCACAAGGCTATGTTGAAACCAAGATTTTGGAAAAGTCCCTGCGGCACGATACCCCCGCCGAAACGGTCATTGACCTGTCGGACGGGTTAGGCCAAGGCTATTGGCAGATTTATGTCACGCTGACTGGCGAGAACGGGATACTGTACAGCGGAGATTTTTTGGGCGGCCATCAAAAGACCAACGGGGTCAATATAGCGGTGGTCATCTGTACCTATCGGCGGGAACCGTTTTTGATGCGGAACCATCGGGAAATCGTGCGGTATTTACAGGGACACACCGTTTTTCACCCGAACAACCTGCACTTTTATATTGTCGACAACGGCCAAACCTTACAGCGGGAAGCCGTTGAGAATGCCTTTATCACGCTGATACCGAACGAAAATAACGGCGGGAGCGGCGGCTTTACCAGAGGCTATCGGGAAGCGGTAGAAAGCGGCCAAAACTACACGCATATCCTGTTCATGGATGATGATATTATCTTAGACGGAGAAATGCTTTTGCGGGTTTACAGTCTGCTGAAACTGCGGAAGTCCGCATATGAAGCGTTAGCGGTGGGCGGCACCATGCTGAAACTGAGTGACGGTGTCACCCAGCATGAAGCCGGTGCTTTATGGGACGGTAAACGCCTGCATTCCATCGGAAACGGCCAGGATATGACCCGGCGGGAAAACGTCTTTGATACAGCGGGCTATCCGTCCGGTGACTATAACGCTTGGTGGTTCTACTGTTTTCCGGCTGTTTGGCAGGAACAATACGGCTATCCGCTGCCGTTTTTCGTCAAAGAGGACGACATTGAGTATTCTCTGCGGTGTCAGGCTCAAGTGGCCGTGCTGAGCGGTATTGCCGTCTGGCACGATGATTTTGACGGCAAGTATGACGGCTTTCAGGAGTATTATATCAAACGCAACGAGCTGATTCTGACCTCTGTCAATAACCAGAAGCCCTATGCACTGTTTCAGGTGCGAAAACTGATTCTCAGCGTGATGAAACAGACCGTCTATCAGCGGTATTTTTTAGCGGATCTGATTTTTCGGGCGTATGACGACTATCTGAAGGGGTGGAAACATTTTTCACAAGTCGATACTGTCCATCTCAATGAAGAACTGACAGCGGCGTGTAAGCCGCTGTTGGACGATGAAGCCCTGCGGAAGGAATACGGTGTATCGTTTGATGAGGAAAAATATGCGCAGTCCCGCACCGAACCGGAACATCTGAAAAAACAGGCGCTCACCCTCAACGGTTATTTGATTCCCTATATTTTTTATCACAAAGATAAAGACGGCTATGCCGTCTGTGATTTGGCAGGGTGCCGCATTGTCAATTTCTACAAACACAAGCGGGTTCTGCACTATGATAAAAACCGCCGGAAAGGATTTGTGACCCGACAGAAAAAACGGCTGTTGTGGTGGAATCTCT
>CADCOZ010000409.1 GCA_902803125.1 uncultured Ruminococcus sp. | reverse complement strand
CGGCAAAACCGAAAAATGGCTCGTTCAGTTCAAGAACGAAACCCACAACCACCCCACAGAAATTGAACCGTTCGGCGGTGCCGCCACCTGTTTGGGCGGTGCGATTCGTGACCCGCTGTCCGGCCGTGCGTATGTCTATCAGGCGATGCGTGTGACCGGTTCCGGCGACCCGACTGTTCCCTTTGAAAAAACCATGGAAGGCAAACTGCCGTCCCGCAAGATTACCACCGGTGCGGCGGCCGGCTACAGCTCCTACGGCAATCAGATTGGTCTGGCCACTGGTCAGGTCACCGAGCTGTATGATAAAGGCTATGTGGCCAAGCGGCTGGAAATCGGTGCGGTCATCGGGGCTTCTCCCAAAGCGAATGTCATTCGTGCCGTGCCGGCTCCCGATGATGTGATTGTTCTGTTGGGCGGACGTACCGGTCGTGACGGCTGCGGCGGTGCTACCGGCTCCTCCAAGGCTCACACGATGGATTCTATCGAAACCTGCGGTGCTGAGGTACAGAAGGGCAATCCCCCCACAGAAAGAAAAATTCAGCGGCTGTTCCGCAACAGCACCGTATCCACCATGATTAAACGCTGCAACGACTTCGGGGCCGGCGGCGTGTGCGTGGCCATCGGTGAACTGGCAGACGGTTTGACTGTTGATCTGGATAAAGTTACCAAAAAATATGAAGGCTTGGACGGCACGGAATTAGCCATTTCCGAGTCACAGGAAAGAATGGCCGTGGTGCTTGACCCGCAGGACGTGGAACGGTTTATTGCCGAAGCCGGTCGGGAAAACCTCGAAGCTACAGCCGTTGCCGTTGTTACCGCAGAACCCCGTTTGACCATGCAATGGAGAGGCAAAACCATTGTTGACCTGAGCAGACGTTTCCTCAATACCAACGGCGTGACACAAACCGCACAGGCGGTCATCACCGCACCCGATGCAGAAAACTGCTATCGGAAACAGGCCCCTGCTGTTTTGAACGGCAAAAATACCGCAGAAGCCTTCACAGCGAACCTGTCCCGTTTGGAGGTTTGCTCCCAGAAAGGACTTTGCGAACGCTTTGACAGCAGTATCGGTGCGGCCACCGTGCTGATGCCCTTCGGCGGTGTGACACAGTTAACACCGGAAGATGCTATGGCGGCCAAGATTCCGCTCCTGCACGGTGAAACCGATGATGCTACTGCGATGGCCTACGGCTATATTCCCGGCATTTCCCGCTGGAGTCCCTTCCACGGTGCCGCTTATGCAGTGGTGGAATCGCTGTCCAAGCTGTTGGCGATTGGTGCCAATCCCATGACAGCCCGTCTGACCTTCCAAGAATATTTTGAGCGTCTGCACGATGTACCGTCTCGCTGGGGTAAACCGGCCGCCGCTCTGTTAGGTGCTTTGACCGCACAGTTAAAGTTAGGTTTGCCGTCTATCGGCGGCAAAGACAGTATGTCCGGTTCGTTTGAAGATTTGGACGTGCCGCCCACACTGGTCAGCTTTGCAGTAGCGATGACAAACGCCTCCAAAACGATTTCTGCCGCCTTTAAGAAGGCGAATTCCAAGGTAATCTATATTCCCGTACCCGAAGAAAAAACCTCTCTCATGCCCGACTGGGACAAGCTGAAAGCCATGTATCGTTCAGTTTATGCCCTGATGAGCGAAGGCAAGGTTCTGTCGGCCTATACCGTCAAGGAAGGCGGTGCGGCGGCGGCTGTTGCCAAGATGACCTTCGGCAACAAAATCGGCTTCACCTTTGCCAAAGAGCTGACAGCCGATGAACTGTATGCTCCGCTGAACGGCTCGCTAATTGTAGAACTGACCGATGGAGCCGCCCTCGATGACAGCGTATTGGCGTATGAATTGGGTACAACCACCGATAACGGTCAGATTACGGTCAACGGCGTATCCCTTGCCATTGACAGCCTGATTGCCGCTTGGACAGGTACTTTAGAGGGTGTGTTCCCCATGAAAGCGGCCTGCCCCAAACCGCAGGTGGATATCCCGCTGTACACAGAAAGAAGCACGGCTTCTCCGATCGTCAAGACCGCAAAGCCGAAGGTCTTTATTCCGGTATTCCCCGGCACCAACTGCGAAGTCGATACCGCCAGAGCCTTTGAAAAGGCAGGAGCGGAGCCGGAACTGCTGATTGTCCGCAACCTGAAGCCCTCGGATATTGAAGAAACGATTGAAGAAATGGTACGTCTGATTGACCAGTCACAAATGATTATGCTGCCCGGCGGTTTCTCCGGCGGTGATGAGCCGGACGGCTCCGGCAAGTTTATTGCCACCACCTTCCGCAATCCGAGAGTAGCCGAAGCGGTGAACCGTCTGCTGAAGGTTCGTCAAGGCTTGATGCTGGGTATCTGCAACGGTTTCCAGGCACTGATCAAGCTGGGCTTGGTGCCTTACGGCGAGATTGTTGACCTGAAGCCCGATGACCCGACCCTGACATTCAACACCGTAGGCCGTCATATTTCCTGCATGGCGTATACCCGCATTACGTCGGTAAAATCCCCGTGGTTTGCGAAAGTACAGGCGGGTGATATCCACGCCGTACCGATTTCACACGGTGAAGGACGTTTTGTGGCCAATGATGCGATGCTGCGTCAGCTGATTGCCAACGGACAGGTAGCCACCCAGTATGTCACACCGGACGGCAGCGTAGCGGACACCATCACCTACAACCCGAACGGTTCCGTCTGTGCCATCGAGGGTATCACCAGTCCGGACGGTCGTGTCCTTGGCAAGATGGGTCACTCCGAACGCAAAGGCACCAACCTCTATTTCAACACCCCCTTCGAAAAAGACCAGCAAATCTTTGAAAGCGGCGTTGCCTATTTCAACTAATATGTTGGAGGGCTTTGCCCTCCAAACCTCCCACCAGGGGCTTTGCCCCTGGACCCCACCAAGGGCTCTGCCCTTGGAACCCGTTGG
>CADCOZ010000408.1 GCA_902803125.1 uncultured Ruminococcus sp. | reverse complement strand
CTCCCACCAGGGGCTTTGCCCCTGGACCCCACCAAGGGCTCTGCCCTTGGAACCCGTTGGGGGAACCCCTTTTCTGGCGAAAAAAGGTGTTCCCCCAAACCCCCTCCCTAAATTCGCTGACTTGACCTGAATCAACATTATTCATTATTCACTATTCATTATTCATTATTTCTCCTCCCTAAATTCGCTGACTTTTGGCTCCTTACACATTATTATTTATTCGTTATTCTTTATTCTTTATTCTTTCTTTCTCCTTACCGGTTTCTGATAAACCCGCCTGCTCACACATTATGAATTATGCATTAGAAAGGACGGATCCTATGTCACTAAATGCTATATTTAACCGCTATTACAAAGAAAAACTTCAGCCGCACGGATTCCGCAAACTTAAAAAATGTGACGGCTTCGGTCGGATACTGAAGGAGGAAGTTTTTCAGTATGTCATTCTGGTAAAACAATGGTCGCCCGTTAAGAACAGCGAAGCCTTTGCACTTATTTCAGGGGTGCTTTCCCTCTACAGTGCAGATTTGAGCATGGAATATCTGACAACGCAGGGAAAAATGTTCTATGATTATGCGGTCCTTTATCCCGAACAGGAGGATCTCCTGAAACAGCTGAAATTTTTACGCTGTCATAATAATGCTGAAGCTACCAAACAAGTTCATCAAACCTTCCGTATCTTTTCAAAATATATCCTGCCTTACTGGAATCGTATCCGCACTCTGAACGATTACATCGCTTACTGCAAAAAAATGAACCCGTCTATCCTTCGCTATGACGAAGAAACAACGAGTTGGAACGATTTTATTCTGCTGATCAAAGCCAACAACCACGAGGATTTCATGGATCTTTATGAAGAACGCTGTAACCGTCAGCTGCAAAAATACTTTGACGGCCATGCAGACGATCCCGCTTATCAGCAGGTACAGGCTTCTCTGTATGACGCTCTTGTGGTGCAAACAGCACACGCCAGAGATAATATCTACGATAACCCCGTTTTGTACCGTCAGATAGAAGAGGAATGGAACCGCCGTTGGGAAACCAACCGCTTACAGCTTCGCGCCTACGGCTTTCCCTTTCCTCAAAAAGGCTGACCGCATAAAATAATTCCTTCCGAACACTGCGAAATGTTGGAGGGTGTCGCCCACAAGCCTTTGAAAAGACTTGCGGGCGACTTTTGTGTTGGTATTTCATTAAATTTCCCCTGCGGCAAGATAGAAAACCGGTTTTTACAGTCACTTAACTGTCACTTAGACATGGTATAGTAGGAACCATGATAAGGAACCAAACAAAGCAACTATTATAAAGGGTGATAGAAATGACTATTCAAACCATATCTTCAAAGGCCGCTCATCACGATAATCCTTTTTTCCCTTTGGACAAACCTGTTGTATTTCCCGAAACAGCCCTTCCTGCCAATACGCCGGCCGCTTCGGGTTCGGATGATTCTACCGTATTGCATACAGCCGGTTCCACGCTGAATATGATTTGGCATAAGCAAGGCAGTATCATGACACTGACCGTACCGTGTGCCTCTTCGTGGGTGGATAATGAGAATGAAATTGATCGTTTCTTAAAAGAGCATCTGCATCTTTATGCCACCGCTATGCAGGTATCTTACAAAGAAAAAAAGATTGTTTTACGCTGTCCCTGTATCGGCGGCTCACTGCCTGAAGAAACCCTCCAACAAGTGGAACAGCTCATTGAACGCACCAGCCGGCATTTTGATTTACTTCCGGTGTGTATGTGCTGTCTGCGGACAGCCTCCGTTGAGGTGGAAAATAGTTTCAATGGACTTCGCACCATCTGCGGCCTCTGCAAAGACGAACTAAATCTGCGTCGCAGACATATGGAATTGATTGAGCAGCAGAAAGCAGAGTCCCTGCGTGAAATGAGAGAGGAAAAGAAAAACAGCAATTCACTGGCAACACTTGCCCAAATTGGCGTGCGGGGCGGTTTGTACGCCTGTATTCTGGGGTTCATCTTTTTTCTGTTGGCGTGTATCCTGCCGATGTTCCACTTTATGCCCTGTTTTCCGGCGGCGGTAGCAGGTGTTTATGTGGTGTCCCGTCTGAACAAGGTTGAATTCTACTCCAAGACCCTGAAGTTCCTGATAGCCACCTTCATCTGTTTGCTGACCATCACGGTGGTATCCGGTCTTATCATGTGGGGCATTCACCTGATTTTGCCAACCGCTTTCCCTCCGGCCTATATTGTGTGTAAGGATCCGGTTTCCTTCCACTTGTTTTTCGGCTTGCCGGGCTACTTTATTGCCGCCTTTTTTACCGCCTTTGTTGCCGAGTAACCACCTTTGGGGCTTTGTGCCTGCACCCCGTTGGGGAACCCGTTTTCCAACGAAAAAGGGGAGTGCCGGTGTCCGGTGTGAATTTTTTCTGTGTTACCATTTTATCCATAGTGATGTTCCTTTCGAATGGGTGTTACGGTTAACGCCATTCTGCTGCAGGAACATCACTGTGGATTTTTTATTGTTTCGACTTCATGTTACCATGCGTCAAAATATCATGCTTCGGGATCATCCGCAAAATAGCCGCCGGCACTGAGTCCGAAAGCATATTCATCAAGGTAGCTGTTCGAGGCCGCCAATGCTTCAAACTGTTCTTTGGTCATCGTCATTTCACAGCGAACCTCATTGAAAAGTTCCGCCTGAATGCCGTTTTCTGTCAGAATATCATAGACTGTCTTGATTTTTTCCTTGAGGAAAGCATGAAGAGCCGCCTGATACTCTTCGTCAAGAGGATTGTATTTGCCGTGTTCGGTTTTCCACGACTCTTCCAATTCCTCCTTCATCTGACGGAGCGTTTTGCCGTTATAGACATAATCGTACATATCATCGGAATCGGGACGGGTCACATAAACGGAATACGCCTTGCCGTCATTGGAGGACAACGCCGCCATCAGCGAGCTGTCTACCCGCAGACCGTTAAAGCGGTAATATCCCATTCTGTCCATCAGACCTTCGTCCCTGAGCATCAGCGTAACATGGCCGCCGTTTTCTAACTTTACGACAAGAATCTTGTCATCTTCCTTGACGGTATAGACACGGCTGTTGTCGTCCAGATCGGAATAACAGCCTCTGAAATCGCCGGCACGGCCGATATCCTTGTCAAGTGTGTAGGCCGTGTTATTGAAAACCTGCAAATAGGTTTTTCCATCGTCCGTTATGATAAAGCCGAGCATATCCGAGCCTTCATCTTCCGAAAGCTCAACGGGTGCCTGCTCGCTTGTCTGTGTTTCGGGAGGGGTTACCGTCGGCTGTTCGGTTTCACCGGTCGATACGGCCGGTGTGCTTTCGTCCTTTTGCTCCTTGGAAACCGGCTTGGCCGTATCCGCTTTTTCCGATGTTTGCACATCAGATGTCTTAGATGCTGTGATCATATTGGGCTGTTTGTTGATGTTGACAAGAACGGTGGCCGCCAATGCGATAAAAACGAATGCGGCGGCTGCGGCGGTGATACGGAAAATGGGCAGCTTTTTCTTTTTGGTGGCCTGAACGGCTTCGTCAATCAGAGCCTCGTCAATATGACCCATGGCTGAAAAAAGTTTATTGTCCTTCATAACAATTCCTCCTTTGATAAATAGTCTTTGAGCTTATGCCTCGTTCTGAAAAGAGAGCTTTTCACCTTGCTTTCGCTGATACCGAGTGTTTGGGAAATGTCCGCTATCGTTTCTGACAGAAAATATCTCCTGACAAAGATAATACGGTTTTCTTTGGAAACCGTTTTCAGAAATGTACTGATGATCTGACCGAGTTCCTGTTCTGCGGTATCTTCCAAAGCGTGTTGATCCGGCAGACATTCGGAAAGCTCCTGCGATAACTCCACAATAACCGCACTTCGCTTTTGCGCCTGCTGTTTTTCTGACATCTTCAAAGCGGTATTTCTGCATATCTTGGCAAGGTAAGCGAAAAAATGCTGCGGCTTTTGCGGCGGTATAGAAGCCCACGCTTTCATATAGGTATCATTTTCGCATTCCTCTGCATCCTCACTGCTGTGAAGAATCCGATAGGCCAATGCTTTTAGCCGCCCGCCATAGCATTCTTTCGTTTGCGTGATGGCCTCCTCATCCCGCCTGAAATACAGCTCCATGATTTTGTTGTCGTCCATTTGAGTTCCTCCAAAGGTTTTATAAAATCCGGATTTATTAGCCTTCACTATTATAGACCGAAAACAGATCCTCTGCGTTGCGTTTTTATAAAAAATTCCCCATTCAGTGAATAGGTATCAAAATCATTCATGCGGCGGTCATCGCCGATAAACAGCTCATTTGGCCGGCTGAAACATCCCTGTTTCAGCCGTTTTTGGGCAACAAAAAAACACCCGATTTCTCGAGTGCTTTCTGGAGCTGATAACCGGTTCTTGGGGGCGTGCCGTCAGGAGCACCCCCGCATATGCGGGGAAAAGACTAAGAGCTTGT
>CADCOZ010000407.1 GCA_902803125.1 uncultured Ruminococcus sp. | reverse complement strand
TCCCCCTGGACCCCCGTTGGGGGAAAACTTTTTCTGGCGAAAAAAAGTTTTCCCCCAAACCCCCTTTCAAAATTCGCTGTGTTGATGTCTTTCAAGCGCCTGACGTGCGGGGACTGTATTTTGCCATCGGTTGAGTATCTGTCTCGCCGCTTTCTGATAAACTTCCATATCAGAGCTTTGAGGGGGTGTCGGGGGGACTTTCACTGGAAAGTCCCCCTGACCTGTGTTGATGTCTTTCAAGTCCTTGACGGGCAACACCGCTGTACACCGCCGTTACGTTGGGGTTCGCACGGCGGGAACTTGATAAACTTCATCGAAGCTTTGAGGGGGTGCTGTTCCCACGGAAATCAATTTCCCAATCTTTAGCTTTTCGCTTTGTATAAAACAACTTTCAAGATGACCTTTTGGCAGGTCAAAGTCAGCGAATTTCGGGAAGGGGTTTCCCCAAGTGACTGACGGAACAAAATTGATTTCCGTGGTGTTGTTACTTTGCCAGCTTGACAGAGTTATAAAAGGTCAGGGCATCCAAATTGGAAAGCCCGACCAGCCGCTTTTCGACATATTCATCCACATAAGCGGTGCGGCCATTGACCTGAACCGCCATGCCGTTTTCGGTATCTTCCCAAGTGCCGCCGATATTGGCCATCATCAGAAGTCCCAAATAGGCTCCCATGCTTTTGGCAATACTGCCTTCATCGGTAAAAAAGTTATCCTGCACCACACCTCTGGTAAAGGCATCGATTACTTCTTCAAAATCCTTAACGGACGCTTCACGGGTCTGCAAGTCAATGCCGAGCCGCTTTTTGACCAGATGAACAAAATCCAGTGCTTTGCCAAGCATAACCAATTCCAGTGTCACCAAGTCGGTGTTGCCCTGTTTAATCATATCAAACTGTCTGTCGTAATACTGTTCAAGCTGTGGGATATCGGCTGACCAGCATATTTTTTTACTGTCTTCATGTTCCAATCGTTTCATGTATACCACCGCCTTTTCTTATGGTAAACTTTATTATAACACATATCGGGGCATTTTCCTATAGCTATTGCTTATTTTTTCCCTTGGTCAAGAAAAATATTTATGAATCAAATGCAAAAAAGCAGGAGATTTCGTTAAATTAACGGGATGAACCGCTTGAATTTGGTTGATTTACAAAAATAAATGTGTTATAATGGAAAGGAATTCTTTCAATGAGCAGGGATTCTCCGGTCTGCACAGACGACCGAATGAATGGCTCTCTATCCGTTTGTTGTTGACAAACAAAAGGGGATAGTGTTATGATCAAATTGAACAAGGAAAAGGATGAGGTGAATATCAATGGGCTTGAAATCATGGTTTAACGGACGCAACAGCCGTAAAGAACTGAAAAGAATACAGCCTATCGTCGATAAGGTACTGGCACTGGAGGAAAAATATAAGGACTTCTCCGATGAACAGCTGCGGCAGGAAACAGACCGCTTCAAAGCGATGTTCCAGGAGGAAGGCATTACCCCGAAGCGGAAGGACGAAATTCTGGATGAGATTCTGCCCGAAGCGTTTGCGGTCTGTCGTGAAGCCTCGTGGCGTGTATTGGGCATGAAGCACTTCCCGGTGCAGATCATCGGCGGCATTATTCTGCATAGAGGCCGTATCAGTGAAATGAAAACCGGTGAAGGTAAAACACTGGTGGCAACACTGCCGGCGTATTTGAACGCACTGGCCGGTGACGGTGTACACGTTGTTACCGTCAATGAATATCTGGCACGGCGTGATGCGGAATGGATGGGCAAGATCTATCGTTTCTTGGGTTTGACGGTCGGTATTTTACAGCACGACTGCAATAACGATGAGCGTAAAGTGGCGTATAACGCCGATATTACCTATGCCACCAATAACGAACTGGGTTTTGACTATCTGCGTGACAACATGGTGGTTTACAAAGAAAACAAGGTGCAGAGGGGTCATTCCTTTGCCATCGTGGACGAGGTAGACTCGATTCTGATTGATGAAGCGAGAACCCCGCTGATTATTTCCGGTCAGGGCGATAAATCGACCGATCTGTATGAACGAGCCGATGAACTGGCCAGAACTATGAAGTATAAACGCATCACCGAATCGGACAACAAAGTGGATAACGATGACGAATACATCGAAGAAGGTATTGACTATATCGTAGACGAAAAGGCCAAGACTGCTACCCTGACACCGGTGGGTGTGAAGAAAGCGGAAGCTTTCTTTGGCGTGGAGAATCTTTCCGATCCCGAAAACATGACGATTTCCCATCATATCAATCAGGCTATCAAGGCCAGAGGCGTTATGAGAAGGGATATTGAATATGTTGTCAACGAAAAGGGCGAGGTTATCATCGTTGACGAGTTTACCGGCCGTTTGATGTACGGCAGACGCTATAACGAAGGTCTGCATCAGGCGATTGAAGCCAAGGAAGGCGTGAGCGTTCAGCGTGAAAGCAAGACCTTGGCCACCATTACCTTCCAGAACTTCTTCCGTTTGTATCGCAAGCTGTCCGGTATGACCGGTACGGCGATGACCGAGGAAACAGAATTTTCCGAAATCTATCGGCTGGATTGTATCGAGATTCCCACCAATAAGCCGATTCAGCGTATTGACTTCCCCGATGCGATTTTCAAGACCGAACACGGCAAGTTTACCGCCATGATCAATGATATTCTCGAAGCCAACAAGAACGGTCAGCCTGTATTGGTTGGTACGGTATCCATTGATAAGTCGGAAGAACTCAGCGGAATGCTGCGGAAGAAGGGCATCAAGCACAATGTTTTGAACGCCAAGCTCCACGAAAAGGAAGCGGAAATCGTAGCACAGGCCGGTAAGCTGGGTGCCGTTACGATCGCCACCAACATGGCAGGCCGTGGTACGGATATCAAACTGGGCGGCAACGATGAATTTTTGGCAAAGGCAGAAATGCGTCGTCTTGGCTTCTCGGACGAAATGATTGAAGAAGCCACCGGTTATGCCGAAACCACCGATGAAGAAATTATCAGTGCCAGAGCGAAATACAGAGAACTGTTGGAAAAATACCATGCGGAAACCGAAGCCGAAGCCGAAAAGGTCAGAGAAGCAGGCGGTTTGTTTATCATGGGTACGGAGCGGCACGAATCCCGCCGTATTGATAACCAGCTGCGTGGCCGTGCAGGCCGTCAGGGTGACCCCGGTGCCAGCCGTTTCTATCTGTCGGCAGAAGATAACCTGCTGCGGCTGTTTGCCGGCGACAGAATTTCGGCGATTATGAGCCGTATGCCCGGTGAAGAGGACGAGCCGCTGGAAAGCAAGCTGCTGACCAGTACAATTGCCAGTGCGCAGGCCAAGGTAGAAGCCCGCAACTTTGGTATTCGTAAGAGCGTTCTGGACTTTGACGATGTTATGAACCGTCAGCGTGAAATTATCTATTCACAGCGTGATCAGGTGTTGGACGGCGAGAACCTGCGTGAAACGATTCTGAAGATGATTCCCGACACGATTGCCGCCAAGATTGCAGAGTATCTGCCCTTTGACGAAAAGGACGAATGGAACTTAGCCGGTCTGAGAGAGTCGCTGAAGGGCTGGCTGATTGATGATGATGACGAAGAAACGCTGGTCTACACCAAAGAAGATTTGGAAACCCTCGAAAAAGACTATCTGATTGAAATGCTGACAGAAAAAGCCACGCAGATTTACGAGGAGAATGAGAAGTTAGTTCCCGAAGAAACGATGCGTGAACTGGAGCGTGTCTATCTGCTGAAGAACGTAGACAGCTACTGGATGGAGCATATTGATGCGATGGAAGAACTCAAGCGTGGTATTCGCCTGCGTTCC
>CADCOZ010000406.1 GCA_902803125.1 uncultured Ruminococcus sp. | reverse complement strand
GCACCCCTCACGGGGTGCGTGGATTGAACAAAAAACCCGGACAAATCAATCTTCCGATTTGTCCGGGTTTTGCTGTGGCATAAGCGTTTATAGACTTATCAATAAACATAAACAGGCATATTGATATAGGCGATGCTGTACAGCTGCTCAACGGCTTCGTGCGGCATATTAACACAGCCGTGAGAACCGTCCGTCAGATAAACATCGCCGCCAAACTCATCCTGCCAATAGGCATCGTGGAAACCGATGGCATAGGAAAAAGCAATCCAGTAATCCACTTCCGTTTCATAGCCGGGACCGTATAGGCTGGCGTGTTCCTGCTTGGTAAAGACGATAAAGGCCCCTGTCGGCGTATCATAACCCGATGACGGCTTTCCGGTGACAACAGGGGATTCCAGAATGATCTTGCCGTTTTTATGCACCCACATATATTGCTTGTCAATGCTGACTTCGGCGTAACAGTCGCCTTTTTTTTCTGCGGCATCATAATCGGCCGATACACGCTGCCACCAGCGGTTGCTTTCCGTGCTTCTGTCTGTTAATACTAAATCGACAGATTGGTTGTTAAGAATAAACTGCTTGAGCTGTTCGGCGGCATAGGCTTCATCAAAAATCCAGCCGATACTATTGTTGACAGCACTTTTTTCGGTGCCGTCAGCCGATAGAAAACTGATATAGGCTTCAAAATTACTGTATCGATCGGCTAAGGACTTGCTGTATTCATACAGGGCGGTTTCGCTGACTGTATAGGTATAGACATCATCTGTTTTGTCAACCGTGATCCAGTCGGCGATATGGTCAATGGTCAGCTGTTCAACTTCCGTACCGAAATGCAGACGGATGCGGATATCCTTTAGCGGACCGAATTGTTCATAGAGCGGGTCACTGGAAGAAGCTTGACTGATTTCGATGATGCTGCTTTGCTGGATGATATCCTCTTTGTTGGCTGAGGAGCCATAACCCGAAAAGGAACCCCAAGGCTGTAATTTTATCAGCAGCAGACAGCCCGCTAAAAACAGCGATAGGGAAAGAAACAGAATCAGCCCTTTTCTGTTTTCCTTACTTTTCTCATTGACCATTGTGCAATCTCCTTTGCTGTCAAAGGTTACAGCTTTGTTTCCTCTGAACAGAAAATCTTTCTATATTGTAACATATCTTATCGAAAATATCAATGCTGTTTTTACATTTATTCTTCTCAATTTAATGAATTTTATGCGAATATGGAAAAAAAGACACGGCCGAAGGTTATTTGGGACAAAAAAGAACCGGAAATACCGCCGGTCAGCAGTATTTCCGGTTGTGTCATCGTGTCAGGCAATCGGCTCAAAATCGGAAGCACCATGTTTACAAAGCGGACAGATAAAATCATCGGGCAGTTCTTCACCCTCATAGATATAGCCGCAAACCTTGCAAACCCAACCCTTTTTGCCATCGGTTTCCGGTTTGGGTTTCACGTTGTTCTGATAGTAGGTGTAACTCATGGTTTCCTTGTCATTCATCACTCGTGCTTCGGTAATGCTGCAAATGAACATTCCGTGGGTGTCAAGATCGACATAATCCTCTACCTTCAGGGACATAAAGGAGTTGATATATTTCGGCAGGAACACCAGTCCGTTGTCTGAACGCAGCACTTCAACGTCTGCAAACTTATCGGCATTTCGGCCGCTTTGGAACCCAAAGGTTTCAAAGACGCTGAACGGAGCTTCCACCGACAGACAGTTCACATTCATCACACCGGTTTGTTTGATGATATGGTGGGAGTAGTTCTGTTTATTGATGCAGACCGCCACACGGTTGGGGGAGTTGGTCACCTGTGTTACGGTGTTGACAATTAAACCGTTGTCTTTTTTACCGTCATTGGAGGTGATCACATAAAGACCGTAGCCGATATTGAACAGGGCGGTCATATCATGTTTATCAGCGGTTTCACCGTTCTGTGCCATATAATCCTGACAAAGCTCAGCCGCCAATTTTTCAATTTGTTCCATACTGCTTTCATTCAGGGCAGAAAGAATCTTCACGGAAGTATCGGTATAGGTGATATTTTTGCAGCCTTCCAGCATTTTTTTCATGGTTTTGGCGGCCAGCGGTGCCCAAGAGCCGTTTTCGATAAGAGCAACGGTTTTATGGCTGAAATTACGTTCGGTCAGATGGTTAATAAATTCCCGCATAAAGGGGAAGATATCCGCATTATAAGTAGTAGTGGCGAGAACGATTTTACCATAGCGGAAAGCATCTTCCACACATTCGGCCATATCTTCACGGGCAAGGTCATTGACCACTACTTTGGGACAGCCTTTCATCTTCAGCTTTTCCGCCAGCAGTTCAACCGCTTTTTTGGTATGTCCATAGACAGAGGTATAGGCGATCATAATGCCTTCGCTTTCCACGCCGTAGCTTGACCATGTGTTGTAAAGGCCGAGGTAATAGCCGAGATTCTCGTTCAGGACAGGACCGTGCAGGGGACAGATGATTTGAATATCAAGGGCGGCCGCTTTTTTCAGCAGGTTCTGCACCTGTGCTCCGTATTTGCCGACAATGCCGAAATAGTAGCGGCGGGCTTCACAAGCCCAATCCTCTTCCACATCCAAAGCACCGAATTTGCCGAAGCCGTCTGCACTGAACAGGACTTTATCTTTGCTGTCATAGGTGACAATGACTTCCGGCCAATGAACCATGGGAGCGGCTACAAACTGAAGGGTATGTTCTCCCAGCGGCAGGGTACTGCCTTCGCCGACAACGATTCTTCTGTCCTCAAATTCTGTGCCGAAGAAATTTTTCATCATGGTGAAGGCTTTGGCACTCGACACGATAACGGCATGAGGAAAGTTGTTCATGAAATTCACGATATTGGCACTGTGGTCGGGTTCCATGTGCTGAACGATAAGGTAGTCGGGCTGTCGGCCGTCCAGAGCATTTTCCAGATTATCCAGCCATTCCTGTGTGAAGTGGCGGTCAACGGTATCCATAACCGCAATTTTGCTGTCGAGAATCACATAAGAGTTATACGCCATACCGTTCGGCACGTCATATTGTCCCTCGAACAGGTCGATCTTATGGTCATTCACGCCAACATAGAGGATATCTTTGGTGATGTTCATACGCAAGCTCCTTTACAATAGATTTTGGGATGGTTATAGTATAACACAAAACAGGCGAAAATTACAACTGTTTTCTACAATAATATTATTTTTCAGCAAAAATGATTTCATGCGGAGAAAGAAAAAAGGAGACGAGCGAATAAAACCCGACTCCTTTTGGTGTCCGTAATCATTCGATGATGTTTTCAAGCAGGAAAAATTACAGGATAGAACTGTCCAGATAATGCTCCAAGTCTTCCTCGTCTTTCTTCTGTTTTTCTCTGATAATCATAACAGCGGTGGCGGCGGCGGCCAAGGCGATCAGTCCGCCTACGATGGAGATAAAGATAATGAAGAATTTTTTGCTCATAGAGATTCCTCCTAAATATCAAGTTCGTCTTTTACTTAAGCTAATTATAGTATTCTTTTACAAAAAAGTCAAGAAAATAATGACAAATAACAGCAAAAAAAGAAAGCAGAACATCAAGTCCTGCTTTTAGGCGATAACACATCGTCTTATGCGGTTCTGCCGAAAGGAGATCATTAAGCAGTGGCAGAAGCGTTGAGCTTGCGAGCCAGAGAAGACTTTCTTCTGGAAGCCGTATTCTTCTTCAGGATACCCTTAGCAACGGCCTGATCAATCTTCTTGATGGCAGTACGAACCGCCATATCTTTATCGGAAGCACCGCTCTCGATGGCTGTAGTGGCCTTTTTGATAGTGGTCTTCAGATTGCTTTTAACAACCTTATTGGCCGCTGTTTTAGCAGCAGCAACCTTTACACGCTTTTTGGCTGATTTTACGTTAGGCATATCGACACCTCCCTTTTCCTACTCTTGCGTACAGCTTATATTATCATTTATTCCCAAAAAAAGCAAGTGTTTTTTTGAAAAAAATTAAAAAAAAGTACGTTTTGTATAATCTACACGTTGTTTTGTTCACAATATGAACTGTCTATGGACTTTTTTACAAAGATTTTTCCTTTACTGGCGGGAAGAGGAAAAGAAAACAAAAAATTAGCTGTTTTTTTTGAAGTCTTTGATTGCAATCCGGACTATATTATGATACTATGGAAAGCAGTGATAAAAAGGGAGGTAGGGAACATGACGAATTTTTCCGGCTGCGACAGCTGCCGCCACTATGTATTCAATGAAGATGCTGATGGTTATGAATGTCTGGTGAATCTGGACGAAGACGAAACGGCACGTTTTTTGTCCGGAATGTCGGACGGCTGTCCGTACTACAGCCGTGACGATGAATATGCGGTAGTACGGAAACAAAACTAACAAGGGAGTGTGGCTATGAATACGAAAAACGGGTTCAAAAAGTATCTGGATATCATTCTGCACATGGTATACGGTGCCGTCATCGGGATTGCGAATATTATTCCGGGTGTCAGCGGCGGCACCATGGCGGTCATGCTGAATATTTATGATAAGCTGATTGATGCCTTTACCGGTTTGCGGAAGCATTTTAAGCAGAGTATTCGTTTTCTTCTGCCGATACTTATCGGGGCGGGACTGGGCATTGTGCTGTTTTCGAAGCTGATCAAGTATCTGATTGCGGAAGTTCCTCTGCCGACCTGCTTTTTCTTTATCGGTCTGATTATCGGCAGTTTGCCGCTGGTGTTCCGCAAAGCACTGGAAACGAAGTTTCGGCCGCTGTCAATCATTCCGCTGGTGCTGATGCTGGGCGGCATGATTGCTTTAGCGTTTGTCAACACGGAAGGACAGGAAACCGCCACGGCGGCGATGGAGCTGAATGTTGGCACATGGCTGTATCTGTTTGCAGGTTCAGCGGTAGCGGCGATGTGCATGATCATTCCGGGGGTCAGCGGTTCCATGATTCTGATGGTGTTCGGCATTTATGCGTCCGTCATTGGTGCCATTTCAGACCTGACCAAGCATTTTCTTGACAATTGTCTGTTCCTTTTGCCGGTGGGATTAGGCGTTATTTTCGGCATTGTCTTTGGTGCCAAGCTGATCGACATTTGTCTGAAGCGTTTTCCGCAGATGACATTCTTTGCTATTATCGGGTTAATGTTAGGCTCTCCGTTTGTCATCTTCCTGAAATTCCAGTCACAGAGTCAGGCACAGGAGGTTAACAACTTCCTCTTTACGCCGCTTACCATCACAATTTCAGCAGTCGTTTGTTTGATCGGCTTTGCCATCGCCTTCTTCTTTGGCCGCTCAGGAGGAGAAGTAATGAATAATGAATGATGAATAATGAATAATGTATGAACCAGCCAATGCTTGTGATGAAACCAACACATATTTCTGCTTGCCGGAATAAACGCTGAAGCCGTCAAAAAACCGCCGTTCTATCATGAACAGGCGGTTTTTTTGGTGGTTTTGTTTGGTTGCAGGAAACGCTGTTTTATTTACTGTGAGTTCGATGCTTTGGCTCGTCAAGCCCTTGAAAGACAACAACACAGCGAATTTTGAAAGGGGGAGAAATAAATAATAAAGAATAAAGAATAACGAATAAATAATAATGTTGATTGAGGTCAAGTCAGCGAATTTTGAAAGGGGGTTTGGGGGAAAACTTTTTT
>CADCOZ010000405.1 GCA_902803125.1 uncultured Ruminococcus sp. | reverse complement strand
TCCGATACGTCCGTACTTGGGGCGGCAGATGTGCCTTTCGATACGTCTGTTGGGTCGGCAGATGTGCCTTCCGATACGTCTGTACTTTCCGCACGAGATTCCGGAGAGTTCTCGATAACCGAGGTTTCTACTTTGAGGTTCCGACCCTCATTCCATCGAGCCAGACTTTCATTTGGGGACGGCTCCGAAGATACGGCGGTATCGGTTCTGTCACCGGCTGAAGCAGAGTGTTTCGGTTCCGTATTGACCGCCACATTCCCCACCAGAATATTGGAAAAAGCAATAACATCCGAAGCCAGTTCCAGCGAACAGGTACCCACAGGCCGCTTATCCTGCTCGGAGTATTGCAGCAGGGTGGCCGTTGAAGGCGTTTCCTGCGTACTCAGTGACAGCAGAATCACATCATCCCGTTTGTCATTGGTGATATCGGAGATAACCAACTCGTCATAGGCTTCATCAATGGCCATCTCATAAACCTCATCGGATTTGAAGGTATAGGCGGTCAGCGATTTTTGGGCTGAATTGTAAGATGTCCAGCCGATAATAATTTCCTCCCGCTGATCGCCGTTGATGTCGTAGAACATCACACGGTCAACGCCCGACCCGGTATTGGTATAAGTGCCGACACACTCCCAAAGATGCTTATCGGGCTGATAGGCAATAATGGAAGCATTCAGCTTGGTATCGTTTTCGGTGGCATACAGTGCCAAAGCATATTCATTGTCGGTATTTTCATTTCGCAGGGTAATGGCGGCACGGTTCTCTCCCTTTTGGGGATACTTCAGCACATAACTGCCGCCGGCTTCAACGGCAATAATATCCTGTATGGCGGCTTTGTCGCCGGTGGCTCTGGGCGGCCTCAGCAAAGAATCACTGCTCATTGCCGCATCGGAACAGCCGCCCATCGTCAGCAGTACCGCCGCTATACAGCCCGCCCCAAAAAGCCTTCTCTTTTTGGTTATCATATTTTCACCTTCTTCAGACCTGCGGGATTCTCTTGCCGTAAACCCGCCGCTTATTCTTCTGCACCTGTTTCGGTGCGGGGCAGTTCTATTTTTCGGGCAATCAAAAATTTAATCGGAATGCCCTCCTCCGAAAACATTTTTTCATGCTCGGTCATAATATTTTTTTCATAACCGGAGCGGTGCAGGTCATAGGTGATATAAGTCACTTCAAAACCGCACTGTTGGAAATAGTCCAGACTTTCTGCAAACAGGGCATCGTCATCTGTCTTGAAATGAATCTCCCCGCCGTCTTTGAGGAATGTGCGGTACTGCATCAGCTGTCGGGGGTGGGTCAGACGGCGTTTTTTGTGCTTCATACGCGGCCACGGGTTACAGAAATTGATATAGATTCTGTCGGCACAATCTTCTTTCCCCAGCATCATGCTGATACGTTCAATGTTATGGGCGGTCAGACGGACGTTATCCGGCTGACGCTGTCCCTGTGCATAGACTCGTTCCACATTACGCTTGGCCAGTCCCAGCATTTCATACTTGATATCCACCGCCAAATAATTATGTTGGGGGTCACCAAAGGCCGCCTGCGACACAAAGCCGCCCTTCCCACAGCCCAACTCGATATACAGCGGCTGTTGCTGCAAAAAGCATTCGTGCCATTTGCCTTTTTGGGCATCCGGTTCCTGCACAAAGAAACGGCTGGCCTCCAGTTCCGGTTTTGCCCAAGGTTTATGTCTGATTCTCATATCTGCGTCATTCCTGTTCCTTTTTTATTATCACACTTCATTATACCAAATATTATCCCTTCTTTTTTTCTTTATTAGAATTATACAGCGAAATTCCCTCTCATCCAAGGGAAAGAACGTGCCGTTATCCTTCCTCTATCCCTACCTATAGAAAAAGTGTGTAAGCCAAAGTCCTCTCACTCGGCTTACACACTTTTTTACATGGTCAAAAAAATATCATCAAACCATTCCGCTGTTTTTTGCTTTATTTTTGATACACGCCATTTAACTTTCTGCGGCACACAGCGTTACAAACAAAATGCTGACAATCAGATAGGCAAAGAAAAAGGCAGTAATGCCCCACATCACGGTCACAAAAATACTGACAGCCGTCAGGTCAGCCGCCAAGGTCAGCACAGCGGCTATCACGGTGCCGATGATGCCAAAAAACAGGCCGCCGAAATGACACCGGATACATTGTTTTTTATCCGAACCGTCACGCAGTGCAAAGGCCGCTGTCGGCACAGCCAACAGGGTTGTCAGACCGGTCACCAGTACCGCTAACACCACCGGAAACAGATTCGTTAAAAATCCGCCCCTCAACAGCAAAACAGCCGCCGCCGCAAAAACCAATCCGGCAATAATACCAACCAGAATCATCATGCCGTTCCGACACGCCGCCTGACAGGTGGCACACCGTTTTTCACTGCATTCATTTGACATACAGGTTGTTTCATATCCGCAAAGCATTGTTCTCTCTCCTTTACTTTAGATTGGGATATTGACCCTATCCCATATTATGCCGAAAGCCAAAAAAGGGTGTTTACAAGCAGAACAAAAGTGTGTATAATAAGGTTGTTCGTAATATAATCAACCCACACAGAAAAATATTCAGAAAGAACGGGGATATGTCATGGCTGTTAAAATCGGAAGAAACGACCCCTGCTGGTGCGGCAGCGGCAAAAAGTATAAAAAGTGTCACGAAGCGTTTGACGATAAAATCGCTTATTATAGAGGTCAGGGGCATATTGTGCCTGACCGTTCACTCATCAAAACACCGGCACAGATTGAAAAAATCAAGCAAAGCTGTGCGGTCAACATCGCCGTTTTAGATGCGGTAGCCGCACAAATCCATGCCGGCATGACCACACAGGAAATTGACGATATTGTTGCCGCCAAAACAGCCGAAATGGGAGCCATACCGGCACCGCTTCATTATGAAGGCTATCCGAAAAGTGTCTGCACCTCTATCAACGAGGTAGTTTGTCACGGTATCCCTTCAGATAAAGTCGTGCTGAAAGACGGCGATATCATCAATGTAGATGTTTCCACCATTTTAGACAGTTATTTTTCGGATTCATCCCGTATGTTCTGCATTGGCGAAGTCAGCCCCGAAAAGAAAAAGCTGGTAGACGTGGTCAAGGAATGCGTCTATTTAGGGTTGGAGCAGGTCAAGCCGTGGGGCTTTTTAGGCGACATGGGGCAGGCCATCAATGACCACGCCACCGCCAACGGTTATGAGGTTGTGCGTGAAATTGGCGGTCACGGTGTCGGGCTGGCGTTTCATGAAGACCCGTGGGTCAGCTATGTCAGCAAAGCCGGCGAAGAAATGTTGCTTGTTCCCGGCATGATTTTCACCATCGAGCCGATGATCAACATGGGCAGCCACAAAGTTACGGTCGACAAAGAGGACAACTGGACGGTCACCACCGTTGACAAAAAGCCGTCCGCCCAATGGGAAATCATGGTTCTTGTCACCGAAACCGGCCACGAAGTCCTCTGCTACTAACGTAATGTTGGAGGGCTTTGCCCTCCAAACCTCCCAGCAGGGGCTTTACCCCTGCACCCCACCAGGGGCTCTGCCCCTGGACCCCGTTGGGGGAAAACTTTTTCTGGCGAAAAAAAGTTTTCCCCCAAACCCCCTTTCAAAATTCGCTGACTTTTGGCTCCTCTCACATTATTATTTATTCGTTATTCTTTATTCTCCCTTCCAAAAATCGCTGACTTGACCTTATCGAACATTATACATTATGCATTATGCATTATGCATTAAAGACAACAAAAACCCGCCCGTTCCTGATGGAACCGGCGGGACTTTTTTGCACATCAGAAGATACTGCCGATACTCTCCCCTTTTGGTTGGGGCAAAGGTGCTGTCTGTTCGGACAGCGGCGGCAGGATTTCTCCCTGCTATTCACTGTTTTTGTATTCCAAAGGGAGATTTTAGCTATAGTCCACCACATCAACCCAGTTTTTGAGGAAGTCCTCTTCGCCGGGAATCCGCTTAACCATCTGAGAAGCCGCCACAATGGGAAGCCACTGCTGGATATACTGCCGAGCCGTATCGGTCTTGCGACAGAACATATCCATATACTTGTCTGCCAAAGCCCTATCTTTCAGGGCAAAAAGCAGATAGGTGCGGGCGGCATCGGCGGCCCCGTTCCCCTGTGTCACATGGGACCAGTCAATGATATGGGCGTTGCCTTGGCTGTCAATAATAATGTTGCTGGGGTTAAAGTCGCCGTGACAAACTTTATTGTGCTTGGGCATA
>CADCOZ010000404.1 GCA_902803125.1 uncultured Ruminococcus sp. | reverse complement strand
CATGATGACGCTGTTTGGCTGTGATGCTCCTACCGCTGTTGCCGCAGGTATTTATACCATGTCGAGTGCCGAAAACGCCTTTACGGCAAAGAATCTGATAGAGGCTGCACAGATGCTGATGGAGTTGGAGAACAATGCCGATGCACTTGTACAGCAGGCCGCTTTGGATGT
Organism: uncultured Ruminococcus sp.; assembly: GCA_902803125.1. Taxonomy (GTDB): domain Bacteria; phylum Bacillota; class Clostridia; order Oscillospirales; family Acutalibacteraceae; genus UBA1213. Next base: position 5,633 of record CADCOZ010000404.1, on the reverse strand, counting down.
AAAGGGTGTTATTGATGCGGTTAGCAGTGTGAATCCTGACACGGAGATTGCTTTGCTCAATATGTACAATCCCTACGGCAATTCTCTTGAATACAACGGCAAGGTGAACAATGTTGTAACCGTTATGAAGAGCATTTTCAAAAGAGCCGCTGAGGAATTCCTGCACACGAAAATTAGCGATGAGCCGACAGAAACCGTGGATGCTTCCGCACTTCTGGGATCTGTGGTATCGGAAGAGGATTTGCAGGAGATGAAGCTCTTAGCCTTCCTGTATGAAAAATACGGTCAAATCAAGGACAGTGCTATTGGCAAGGTGACCGCACCTTTTGTCGATGCCATCAAAGAAAAGCTGACGGCTTTCTTTGCTATCGTTATTGACGAGATAAAATATCCTCTCCAGTATCTCACCGCCGGCGAAACCATCAATCCCTATATTTTAGAATTGAATGATAGACTTTTTGATGCCGCAGAGGAAAAAGGTGCCGTTTATGTGGATATTTACGGCATCAGCAACGAATGCAACCTTGATCCTCATCCGGGCGTAGAAGGACACAAAGAGATTGCAGAAATCATGAAGAACACCCTTACAGAAACTGTTTCCGAGAGTATGGTTATTGATGAGCTTGTCAATAATTCCGTTCTGAAGGCAGACACCATCAAGGTTGGCAGCAGTGTAAAGGCGAAAGCCTCTGCCACAGGCGGCACCGGCAACTACCAGTATGCTTTTTATTACAAGAAGGTCAAGAACGGCACTTGGACAAGAGTTCGTGATTACAGCACCACCGACTACTGCAATATCAAGCCGTCTATGGCCGCCAAGTATGAGGTGCGTATTGATGTCAGAGATTCCGCAGGAACCGTTGTCAGCAGAACGCTTCCCCTTCAGGTGACCTCAAAATAATCGCTGCCCCCTGCCACGGGAGGACAGTTCCCCTTTGCACACCACATACAAAGCCCCGCACCCATCGAAAGACAGGTGCGGGGCTTTTTGGCCTTGGAGGGCTTTGCCCCTGCACTCCCTAAAGGGACTAACTTCGTGTCACCTATAAGCCTTTGAAAAGGCTCCTGCGAAGCTTTTGTGTTGATGGTGCATACGTTTTTCTCTTTTTGGCAGGATTTTTTGAAATGCACTTGTCCTGACACAAAAAAAAGCATGATATTATTGACAGAAAATAGTAAATACTGCTTTACTTTAGGGGGCAAATATAGTAAAATAGATTAAAACAGTAATAAATCTTTCGACAACAGGAGCGTGGAACAGAATGACCCCGAAATACAAAAGAGTTTTATTAAAGCTGAGCGGTGAATCGTTGGCAGGAGAAGAAAAACACGGCATTGACTTTGACACGGTTTTACGTTTTTGCCAGCCGATTAAAACACTGAATGACATGGGTGTGGAAATTGCCATTGTGGTTGGCGGCGGCAACTTTTGGAGAGGCCGTTCCAGCGGCAAGATGGACAGAACCAGAGCCGACCACATGGGAATGCTGGCCACCGCCATCAATGCACTGGGTGTGTGCGATGCCTTGGAACAGCTTGATTTGCAGGTGCGTGTACAAACCGCTATCACCATGCAGCAGATAGCCGAACCGTATATCCGGAACAAGGCCATTCGTCATCTGGAAAAGGGCAGAATTTTGGTCTTTGGCTGCGGCACCGGCAACCCGTTCTTCTCTACGGATACAGCGGCCGCCTTGAGAGCCGCAGAAATTGATGCGGATATTATTCTGAAAGCAACGATGGTAGACGGCGTTTATGACAGCGACCCGAAAACCAATCCGAATGCGAAGAAATACGACAGAGTTTCTTTCCAAGAGGTACTGAACAATGACTTGAAGGTAATGGACGGTACAGCGGCGGCCATCTGTCGGGAGAATCATTTGCCGATTATTGTTTTCAGTCTGGAAAATCCCGACAATATCGTGGCGGCTGTCTGCGGAGAAAATATCGGCACATTAGTCGAATAACAGAAGGCCAGAATCAGTTTCCTGCACCCTGAACGGGCGTTCGGGTCAACATATCATTACCATATTATTATTTTACGGAGGGTATCACTATGAATGCACTTATCAAAAGCACTGATGAAAAAATGAAAAAGTCGGTGGAACATCTTGAAACAGAGTTTTCCGAAATTCGTGCCGGCCGAGCCAATCCGGCGGTTCTTGACAAAATCAGAGTTGACTATTACGGTGCGCCCACAGCCATCAACCAGTTAGCGGCTGTTTCCGTCACAGAAGCCAGAACCCTGATTATTCAGCCGTGGGATACATCTGTATTGCGCAGTATTGAAAAGGCGATCCAGACATCGGATATCGGCATTAACCCGCAGAATGACGGCAAAATTATCCGCATGGTCTTTCCGCCGCTGACAGAGGACAGACGTAAGATGATCGTTAAAGATATTGCCAAGATGGGCGAAGATACCAAAGTGGCCATTCGTTCCATTCGTCGTGAAGCGATGGAAAAGCTGAAGGCGATGAAGAAGAAGAGCGAGATTACAGAGGACGACCAGAAAACAGGCGAAAAGAAAATTCAGGATTTGACTGATAAACATATTAAAGCCGTTGATGCCATGACCGAAAAGAAGCAGAAGCAGATCATGGAAATCTAATGGTGCCGGTTGGGGCTGTCACCCCGATAACCAAGCGGTTCTTGTGAGATTTATATCAAGGAACAGGTGACAGCAGCAAAAACGAATATCTCGGCAGGATTCGTTCTGCCGAGATGAATTTTATAAAGTATTGTGAATGGTGTACGAAGTGCCGCTATTGAAGGTGTGCAGTGCTTCTTTTGGCACCGATTCTGGAGCAGAGGTGGAACAGCATGGAAAAAATGCCAATGGATCTTTACGTTCCCGCACATATTGGCATCATCATGGACGGCAACGGACGGTGGGCCAAAAAAAGGGGACTGCCTCGTTCGGTGGGACATTCCTATGGTGCAAAAACCTTTAAGCACATGACCCGTTATATTAGCCGAAGGGGTGTAAAGTTTCTGACCTTGTATGCCTTTTCAACGGAAAACTGGAAGCGTCCGCTATCAGAAGTCAATGCCCTGATGAAAATTTTTCGGCAGTATTTAGTGGATTCCCTCACAAACTTTCGGGAGGACGATATCAAGGTGGTCTTTATTGGTGACCGTTCGGCCTTTCCGGAGGATATTATTCAGCTGATCAACGAAACCGAAGAGGTAGCAAAAGACCGAAAAGGAATGCAGCTGAATATTGCGATGAATTACGGCGGCCGTGCCGAAATTGTCCATGCGGTACAGCAGCTTTGTCAGGAAACAAAAGACGGTCTTTTACAGCCGAATGCCGTGACGGAAGAGGCTTTGTCACAATACCTGTACACAGCCGGACAGCCGGATCCCGATTTGATTATTCGTACCGGCGGGGAACACCGTCTGAGTAACTTTATGCTGTTTCAGGCCGCCTATGCCGAATTTTATTCCACCGAAACCCTGTGGCCGGATTTTGGTGAAGCAGATTTCGAAAAGGCTCTGATGGCTTTTCAGCAAAGAAGCAGGAGATTTGGAGGGGTATGAATGGGCAAACGATTTCTAGCGGCGGCTATCGGCGTACCGCTTATCTTGGCGGTTGTCTTTTTCGGAAGATATGTCCCTATCCTTATTGATATTTCGGCGGCTATTATCTGCACCTTCTGCGTGGGGGAATTTGCGATTGCCTCCAAAACAGAAAAAATCTATCCGCTGAGTATCCCTTCCGTTCTGTTCGCCGGCACCTATCCAATGGTGCTGACCTATGGCTATGGACTTTTGGCAGGGTATATTTACACGGGTTTGGTGCTTTCCATGTTGGTTTTCTGCCATAAAAAAATAAACTATCGGGATTTTGCATATCAATATGGTATGACGTTATTGATTACCTTGGCAGTGTCTTCCATCGTGATGATGAAAAATGCGGATACCGCTCATGCCTCCCTTTATTTCGTGTTAGCCTTGGGACTGCCGTGGATGGCCGATATCGGCGCATTTTTTGCGGGCAGTTTTTTGGGAAAACATAAGCTGTGTCCTACCATCAGCCCGAAAAAAACGGTAGAAGGCGTGATTGGCGGTGTACTGCTGTGCATGGGGGCAACGTGCTTGATTGCGTGGCTTTTTTCACTGCTGTTATACGGAGATGCGGTATCTGTCAATTACTTGCCGCTGTGCTTGATGGCGTTGGTCGGTTCGTTCCTGTCCGTGATTGGTGACCTGATTTTTTCGGTTATCAAGCGTTATTTCGAGATCAAAGACTATGGGTTCATCATTCCCGGACACGGCGGGTTTCTTGACCGTTTCGACAGTGTGATTATGGTGGCACCGTTTATGCTGGTGTATACCACCTATTTTCCGATTATTTCCGCCTGAACGGGGGTGTCAGTATGACAAAGGCGATTTCGATTCTCGGTTCAACGGGTTCTATCGGTGTCCAAACCCTCGATGTAGCCCGTATGCATCATATAAAGGTAATTGCCTTGACAGCCAACAAGCGCATTGATGTGCTGGAACAGCAGGCAAGAGAATTTCAGCCGCTGATGGTGGCGGTTTTGGATCAAGCGGCGGCACTTCAGCTGAAGGCGGCCTTGGCGGATACCGATATTGCCGTTTACGCCGGTGAAGAAGGTATTTTAGCGGCGGCACAGCATCCGCAGGCCGACACCGTGGTCAATGCCATTGTGGGGGCAGCCGGTTTATTGCCAACGATGACGGCCATTCACGCCGGCAAAAATATAGCCTTGGCCAATAAAGAAACCTTGGTGGCCGGCGGAGCCATTGTCAAAGCCGCCGTCCGACAGCAGGGAGTTTCTCTGTATCCGGTGGACAGCGAGCATTCTGCCATTTTTCAATGTTTGCAGGGCTGTCCGGCGGGAGCCTTAAAGAAAGTGATTCTGACCGCTTCGGGCGGGTCTTTTTACGGAAAAACCAAACAGGAATTACGCTCTGTAACGGTGGAGCAGGCCTTGAAACACCCGAACTGGAACATGGGTGCAAAAATCACGATAGATTCTGCTACCTTGATGAATAAAGGCTTGGAGGTCATTGAAGCCTCGTGGCTGTTTGAGGTGCCGGACGAAAAGATAGATGTTCTGATTCATCGGGAGAGTATCATTCATTCGATGATTCAGTTACAGGACAATTCCGTCATCGCACAATTAGGGGTGGCCGATATGCGGATTCCGATACAATACGCCCTGACGTATCCGCAGAGGATGCCGTCACCCGTAAAGGAGCTTGACTTGTCAGCAATAGCGACCCTGACCTTTGCCAAGCCGGATACGGATACCTTTGAATGTCTGGCCATTTGTCGGGAGGCACTGCGGCGGGGCGGCTTGTGGCCGACCGTGGCGAATGCCGCCAATGAAGCGGCGGTACAGTTATTCTTGGAAGGAAAAATAACCTTCCTGCAAATACCGGAGTTGGTAGGACAGGCCGTTGGACACTGGTCTGACACCGACAATACCGTCACGCTGGAAAATATCCTTGCGGCAGACCGTGACACCCGTCAGCGTATTCTGCGGCCGTAGCCGAATGTTGGAGGGCTTTGCCCTCCAAACCTCCCAGCAGGGGCTTCACCCCTGCACCCCACAAGCCTTTGAAAAGCCTGCGAAAAACTTTTCATTTGATGATTCATG
>CADCOZ010000403.1 GCA_902803125.1 uncultured Ruminococcus sp. | reverse complement strand
TTTTTTCGCCAGAAAAGGGGTTCCCCCAACGGGGTCCAAGGGCAGCGCCCCTGGTGGGAGGTTTGGAGGGCAAAGCCCTCCAACATTCAGGGGGTTAAGGTTGGGTATGGCGTTGTACAGAGCGGCTGATGCGGTCGTAAACCGGTTTCATGGTCAAGCCCTGTACAACAGTGGTAAAGAATACAATGGCATAGGTGCCGCCGAGAATGATATAATAGATTTCTTCCGGCACCATTTCTTGGGTACTCATGGCAAGGGCTACGGACAGTCCTCCTCGTAAACCGCCCCATGTCAGCAGTTTAATGAAATTCAATCGGTTGTAGCCATCGGGAATTTTACCCATTATCAGCGAGGAAAGCGACAGACTGCTTACTCTGGCTATGAAATTTGCGGTAATGGCGACAAGAGATAACAGAACAACATATTCCATTTGCAGAATACGGACAAACGAGAGTCCCAGCATGACATAGAGAATAGAGTTGAACAGGGCATCCAGCGTTTCCCAAAAGCTGTTAAAGGTTTGTATGTCCTCCGGTTCTTCCTGGGAGAAGCGGGAACGCAGGGTGGAAAACAGGATTCCGCAGACAACCGAAGCAATCGCACCGGAAAAACCCCATTCTTCGCAGAGTGCATAGGAGAGGGAAACGGCTAACAGGCTGATAAAAATACGGAGCATTTTATTTTTGGTAAAGTGATACAGCAGATAGCAAAGGGCGGTGACAATCGCACCAACAGCCACGGCACCAAGCAGTTCTCTGAGCATCACGCTGATGAATCCTTCCGAGGAAGTGGAGGTAGCCATGCCTGAAAAGCAGACAAACAACGCCACACCGACCCCGTCATTAAAGAGGGATTCGCCCTCTATCAAAAAAGAGATATTTTTTGGCAGGCCGAATTTGCTGAGAATCCCTGTTGCGGCGATGGGGTCTGTCGGAGCCACGATACTGCCGAACATCAGGCAAACAGGCAGTGAAAGCCCCGCACCCAACAGCAGAGAAGCACCGTAGAACAGCAGTCCATAGAAAATGGTTCCGAGTAATGTACAGACGAATGCGAGCACGGTTATCTGGCGAGCCTGTGCTTTGAAATCCGAGAGCTTCATGCGGCAGGAGCTTGCAAAAAGCATATAGCACAGAGCCCCTTCCAACAGGAATTCCTGCACATCCATCATTTGAGCCTGTTCAAGGATACTGTTTCCTTTGATTAGTGTTGTTGCAATCACAATCACTATTCCGATAACGGTTGAAAAAAGCATGAGGGATATTTCATAGGGCAGTTTGGTGACCTTTTCATTAAAAAAGCCCAAACCACAAACGATAGCGATGATGACAACGAATGAAAAAATACTCATGTCGATGCCTCCTTTTCAGTAGTTTTTCGTGATGAGTGATTCGTGTTTATCGGTTCCATTATAGCACAGTTCAAAACAAAAAGCGATAGATGATAGTCAAAAAATGAAGATTTGTTGTATAAATTTTGTTGCATTTGTATGCTGCTTGTTATGATACCGCTTTCCAAGGCTTGCTTGATGGCACGGCAGGCAGGAAAAGCATATAACCGCTGTTGGATAGTTTAATAAACACCACAAAACGGACAGCAAAAAGCCGGATACCTGCCTGTAAGAAGGGTAGGGATCCGGTCGCTTTTTGGTTGTGTGCTGTTTAAATATCGGTTTATATTTCGGAATGGTGTTCTGTTTTCTTATATTCAGCGACATCATCCAGATTACAGTCCAGAATTTCGCATAAACGGTTAAGCGTAAAGGTACTTACATCAGCGTTTTTTCTGAGCCGGTCAAGCTGACCGTTGCTGACATGATATTCCTTTATCAGTTTATATTGGCTAATCCCTTTTTTCTTCATGGTTTCCCATAATTTGTCGTAAATGATCATTATCAACACCCAAGGAAAGTATAATTTACTGTTTATATCTTGACAATTGCCCGTAAACGGGCTATAATAATATTGACAAAAGACGGTCAATATTATTGTGAGGTGTTATAAATGGCGAACAGGCTGAAATATAATGATCTTTTGAAGTATATGGAAATCGTGTTGGACATGGAGAAAAATGTGTATATCGAACTTAAATCGTGGCAGGATTTGCAGGGGCAGATAAGTCGTTTGGGGATTGCAAGAAATTATGAATATCCTCAAAAGAAGTATTATGAAGCCAGTTGTTTTGAACGATTGAGTGATTTCGGATTAGGAACTGTTATGGGACTCTTGGGAATTGTGCTTATTCCAAT
>CADCOZ010000402.1 GCA_902803125.1 uncultured Ruminococcus sp. | reverse complement strand
ACAAGAGAATCCTTCATCAAAAAAGAAAAAATACGGTTCATTTCTCACCTTTTTTATCGTTGTTTTTGCATTGGCTATTATCATTACGAGTGTGGCCTGCTTCATTATCAGCACAAATACCGTGATGAATGATATCAAAAACAATGCATCGGGTACTGCTTATTCGGTGTCGGGGATTATCAGCGACCTGTATAATGCCAATGAAAACCAAAACAGCGGACTGTTGCAGGGGTCATCGTTCCGTGAGGATCAGCGAATGACACGTATCAGCCATTTGCTCCATTATTTGTGTAAAGATATGGACTTGACGTATCTCTATGTGTTTGATGTTGATGAAGAAAACAACAACCTGCTTTACTATTTTACGGCGGCGGCCGATGATGAAATGAACAAAAAAGTATCTGAGGAACGAGGCTTTGGCACTGTGGTGAATGTGGATCCTCTTCCGCAGAACATATTGAATGCGTATCATGGCAATACGGACGGCGGTCTTGAACAATACAGCAACCAATACGGCGATGTCTACAGCTGGGTCTATCCGCTCTTGGATACAGACGGTAATGTGGAATACCTTGTGGGGGCTGAATTTTCGGCCAAATCCATTCAGAACAAGATTATCGGCAATACCCTGCGGTTTTGTCTGCCCATTGTGATTATTCTGATTGTGGTGTTTACCGTCATGATGTTGATTATTCGTGGAAAACTGCTGAAACCGCTGAAAAAAGTATCGAAAAAAATGCGGCACTTCATCGAAGATAAGGATACCGCACAGCCGTTGACCTTGCAGGCCAATAATGAAGTCGGCATGATTGCCGATTCCTTCAATAAAATGCAGTCGGATATCAATGTGTATCTGTCTGAAATCAGTACCCTGACCACCCGTCAGGTACAGCACCAAACACAGATGGAAATTGCCCAGCGGATACAATACGGGATTGTCCCCGCCAAAACCGATTTGTCGGAACAGGCGTATCAGGTCTATGCCATTGAACAGCCCTGTAAAAATGTCGGCGGTGATTTTTATGACTGTTTCCTGCGGGGCGAAGAGGAATTGTGCTTGGTGGTCGGTGATGTGTCCGGCAAGGGCATTACGGCGGCTCTGTTTATGGTGATGACCAAAACAGCGGTGCGTGAGAAATTGCTGGGCGGCCTTTCACCGGCTGAAGTGCTGAATAAGGTCAATGACGAAATTTGTCAGGCCAATCCGGAAGGACTGTTTGCAACTGTATTTGTGGCGATTCTGCACCTTCCGACCGGACAGCTGACCTATGCTAACGCCGGTCATAACCTGCCGCTGTTTTTCCGTGAAGAGATTGCCTTGCAGCAGGTGGATCCCGGCATTCCGCTCGGTTTGTTTGAAGAGGCCGGTATTATCAATGCAGAGGTACTGCTCTCACCGCAGGAAGGCATTCTGCTGTACACAGATGGTGTCACGGAAGCTGTTAATGGTGCTGACCGATTTTTTGGTGATGAACGCTTGCTCGGTGCGGTGAAGGGAGCCGCCGATGCCAAACAAGCCGCCGAACAGCTGAAAAAAGCGGTTGAAGCATTTTGCGGTGAACGGGAGCCATTTGATGATTTGACCATTATATCGGCCTTTTATCGGGAACGTGTGCCGCAGTTACAGCTTGAATCGAATTTGGCAGAGTTTGATAAAATCAAACAAGAAGTAATGAATATGGCCGGAGAGGCTTCCATAGTCAAAAAACTGTTGTTGGCTTGTGATGAACTGTTTGCGAATATTGTCAGCTATGCGCAGGCCGATACCATTGAGTTTTACTGCTGTAAACGCAGGAAAGACTATGTGCTGATGATGATTGACAACGGTCAGGCGTTTGACCCGCTGAAAGATGCCGATGCAACGAAAGAATTTGATGATTGGGATACCGGCGGCATGGGTCTTTCTCTGGTAAAACAGCTGGCCAAGACGTTGCTGTATCGGCGAGCGGGTAACCGCAATTGCTTGTTGGTGACCATATCCGGCGATCATGAGCTGCCAAATCAATAGGAGCAGAGAAATGGATATTTATATGCTCAGCATTGAAGAAGCCCAACAGGTGCCGCCGGACAGAATACAAGCCCTGATGCCGCGGCGGTGGGAACGAGCCGGCCGCTATCGTTTTGAAAAAGACCGATGGATGTGTCTGGCAGCCGGATTGCTGCTGCACGAGTTTTTGTCCGTGCCGGAAGCCGAATTGTGTTGGAATGCATACGGCAAGCCGTATCTCCCAACGGGGCCGTATTTCAGTTTATCCCATGCCGGCGGCGTGGCGGTTTTGGTCACAGCCGAAACACCGGTGGGGGTAGATATTGAGGTCATTGGAGCCTATGAACCGCTGGTAGCCAAACGGGTTTTCACGCCAAGCGAACGGGAATGGGTCGAGAAAGAACCGGTTCCCCGGTTCTACTGGCTATGGAGCATCAAAGAGAGTATATTGAAGGCTGTTGGCGATGGTTTTGCCGCCGACCCGGCCAGTCTGGAGGTACCGATAGCGATGTATCCGCAGCCGGCCGTCTGGAAAGGTCAGTCATGGCATTATGCCTTCTGTACCTATCAAAGTTTCTCAGTGGCAGCGGCCAGCTGTCAACCCATCACCGCTTTACACTTCCATCCACTTCAGTTGTAGGGCGTTGCCCTCCAAACCTCCCAGCAGGGGCTTATACCCCCCCATTGGGGGAAACCTTTT
>CADCOZ010000401.1 GCA_902803125.1 uncultured Ruminococcus sp. | reverse complement strand
TGCGGGTTGAAATCATGAACGCCGATGAATCCTTCGAAACAACCACGGATAAAAACGGACGCTTCTATTTTGACGATATCATCAAGGGAACCTATACCCTGCGTGTTTATAAAAATTCGAAAAGTACGGTGCCAACGGCGGCCGGACAGCTGTCTGTGGGTTCGCATGATATGATTTTGTCGTGTATTATCAACGATAACGAATTGGTCGTGCTGTACCAGAACGAAGAGGAAGGCACCGCCGAAGTGCAGGATATTGTTTTGGAAAAGAACGCCCTGACGCTGGAAGTCGGGGAATCGTATGATATGGTTTTCCGTGTGCGTCCCTCCGATGCAGCTTTGCCGACCATGAAAAGCACCACCGATAATGCACAGGTGGCAACCGCCGATATGGACGGACACATCACGGCGTTGGCAGAAGGAACCGCTACCATCACTTTTTCCGCCAATAACAGCAACATCACCCGTTCCTGCAAAGTAACGGTGATAGCACCGACAAGCACCGCACACAGTTTGACAATTATTATTGTGGAAGGCTCTATCTTTTTGCTGATTGTCATTGTGTTCCTGATAGCCTACCGCCGCTTTATCCGCAAAAAAGAACGAGCCGAAGGCATTGTTAACCCCAAACACGGAAGGAGAGCGAAGGAATGATTGCCGCTATTGTAGCCGGCGGTATCGGTTCCCGTATGGGCGGTGACGTGCCGAAGCAGTTTTTGATGCTCCGCAACCGTCCGATTCTGGTGCATACGGCCGAGCAATTCTTACAGCACCCCTCCATTGAGGCCGTGATTATCGGCATCACCCCCGACTGGTACGAAACCGCCGAAAACATACGCCAACAGTATTGGCCGCACCGACCGGTGTATCTGACCAACGGCGGTCAGAACCGCAGTGAAACGATTGTCAATATCATTGATTTTGCCGCCAAGCAATTATCCTGTGCCGATGACACGATTGTATTGTCGCACGATGCTGTGCGTCCGTTTGTCACGAGCCAAATGATACAGGACAGTATCGAAGCCATGTCCCGTTATGAGATCTGCACCGCCGCCATTCCCGAAACGGACACCGTCGCCTATTCAGAGGACGGTCAATGTGCGGCACATTTCCCCGAACGAAAATATTTATACCGCATTCAAACCCCGCAAACCTTCCGACTTGGCACCTTTCAGCGGGTATACAGCACCCTCACCCCCCAGCAAAAAGCCGCCGCCACCGATGTATGCAGCCTATTCCGTCAGCAAGGCTATCCCGTCGCCCTCATTCCCGGCGACACCCGCAACATAAAAGTCACCTTCCCCGACGACCTTATCGTGTTGGAGGGCTTTGCCCTCCAAACCTCCCAGCAGGGACTAACTTCGTGTCGCCCGCAAGCCTTTGAAAAGCCTGCGAAAAACTTTTCATTTGATGATTCATGACGTTTATGATAAAAGGCGGGAATAACCTGCCGGTGTGGATAAAAGATATCCAAACCGGCTGTTGGCGGGTTGTTTGCTCTTAGGAAAGAAAAAGTTGATATTTTCCGATGGCTATACAGCTCTCATCGTGATATAATAAGGACATATCAGACAGTTTCAACACTGCCGCAGAATTTTCATCACAGAAAGGACAAATGCATCATGAAAAACAAAATCAGAATAACTGCTCTGATGACCGCACTGTTGCTGACCGTGCCGCTCATAACCGGCTGTCAGAACAACACCGGAAGTACCGCCAACCCCTTTTGGTCTGATGCCACCGCCGTGTCTGATATCGTGACATCTGTGCCGCAGGAATCTGTCCCAACGGAATCCGTGCCGATATCCTCCCCAACGGAATCCAGTTTGGTTTCGACAGAACCACGCCCGACAAACAATGATATCTCCCCCGCCGCTTGGAAGGTGGAGGACAGGGACGGTCATATCATCTATATGATGGGCAGTATCCATATGGGCGATGACAGCGTTCAGTATATGCCCGATTACATCGAAAACGCCTATTTGTCCTGTGATTCGCTGGCGGTTGAAGCGGATATTTCCGGCATCTTGGAGGATCCCGCACAGGCCCAGCAGTATGCCGGTATGTTCCTCTATTCGGATGGCACGAAAATTCAAGATCATATTTCGGAAGAAACCTATAACGGCTGTGTGGAGCTTTTGACCTCTGCCAACCTTTATAACTCCATGTATGATTTATTCAAGCCCTTCATCTGGACCTCTGCGATGAGTCAGGCTTTTCCGAATTATACCGGTCTGGATTACAACAAGGGCGTTGATATGATGTTCCTGACCAGAGCCAAAAACGAAAACAAAACCATTTTAGAGGTGGAGTCACTGACCTTCCAGTTTGAAATGTTCAACAGCTTTTCCGATGAACTGAACGACCTGATGATGTCCGAATACCTCCAGCCGAACTTCGGCACCTTGATGAATGAAGGCACCTTGGAGCTTTTCAATGCTTGGAAATACGGAACGGTTTCGGAAGAGTTGATTCTGACCGGCACCTTTACCGAGCAGGATGCCGACAAAGCCGCTCTCTATCAGGAATATATCGACAAGTTAGTCCTCACCCGCAACCGCTCTATGGCAGAAACCGCCGAACAGTATCTTCAGAATGGTCAGAAGGTGTTCTTCCTGGTTGGCGTTCTCCACTTCTACGGCGACGGCGGACTTCTTGACCTTCTTCAGCAGGCTGGCTATACGATCACACCGCTTTCCTAAGAAGATTTTCTTCTGTGCCGACAGGGGAAACGTATGGCGTGACACTAAAAAACGAACCTCGATGAATGTACCGTGCATTCATCGAGGTTTTTGGTTGTGCTTGCTGTGAATAAAAAAGGCTTACCAGTCGTTGAGAAAGGCATTCGGATCGGGACGCGGTTTTACGATGCTAATAGACGAAAAGCTGGAACAACTGCTGATTCCGTAATATTCATTATCTTTCAAATGCGGTTTTCCATATTCAGCCACCGCAATAGCCAGTCCAAGAAGCTGATATTCTTCGTCCAGTGATTTTAAGCCAAAAGAAGCATAAGAAACACGTCCGATGGATGTTCCGTTGTAAGAATAGGAACCTGTGTTTCCAAAGCAATTGTTTTGGTGCAAATTATATGATTGATATAGCTCTTTGAGAATATCGGGATGTTTTTTGACAATAACCTGCGCAAACTGTTTGGCACGATTTATCAGTTCTTCAGTTTTATCTATGCCTTCTATATTGATTCTGGAAGAAAAAACGGCATTGGCATAGGCTTTAGAAACATGAATCACAAGCTGAGTATGATATGTTTTCCAAATGAAAGCGGATTTTTCTTTGCTGACAAGGGTATCCGTTCTGGTATAGGAGATTCCTTTGGGAAGCTGTTTTAACATTTTTTCAAATCGAATCAAGTCCTCTGTGTGGTGATAGGTGATATCGTTTCGGAATTTGATGAAAGCACTGCTCTCGTTCGTTTTCCACTCAAAAATCAAGGTGCCTATAGTAGGAATTTCTTGTATGTCGAATGCTTCGCCAAAATGAATAAAGCATTCGAACTCGATTCTTCTCAAAAGCTGATAAGGTTGAAAATGGAGAGGCACATAAGCCGGAACAAACACTTTTCCCATGATATTTAATAACACTCCTTTTCTCATGATACTTATATGATAGCATATATCTATACAAAACACAAATATTTTTTCCAAAAGGAGGAAAACTGACAAAAGAAAAAGCCGCCCCGCAAGGCGAACCTTACGGGACGGCAGGGATTCATGTGATGAAAGATAGGAAATGATTCATCCGTTAAGGATCAATTAGTTTTCCTTCTTCTTTCTGGCAAAGAGTACTACACCAAGAGCTGCAACAGCAACAGTTGCAACAGCGATCGGCATGGTAGCGTCACCGGTCTTAACATTGCCACCGGGGTTAACAGGAGTGGTGCCACCGGGTGTTGTGCCGCCCGGAGTAGAAGTCTGGCTGTCATCGGTTGTGGTCTGGCTCGGATCAACCACTACTTCGCCTGCCAGTTCTTCAGCAACGAATTCGCCGTTGTAATCTACCCATGCACCTTCGCCATAGGTGAACTTAGTCTTGTTGATGCCTCTGCCGGCCTTAGCCTCAACAGTGGTATCAATTACATACATCTGGCCTGCATTAACAGCTGCGTCAAAAGCAAGGTCGCCGGTCTGATAGCCGGTTTCGCCAGCCCAAACCTGATCGTCTGTCTTGCCGCTGTTGAAGATGATCTTCTGAGCGTTGAACGGAACTCTTACCTGCCAAATGTCTGTGCCGGGGATACGGGTCATCGGAGTGCCGGGGAAGCCAACAGGCTGGCCGCCTTCTGTGCCATCGGTGTTCGGAGCCCAACCAAAGTCGTTGTCTTCCAGGTCATAGGTTCTTGCATAGTCGCCATGCCACCAGTAAGCACATACAGTATCCCACTGGGTCTTGCTGTTGTCAAAGTATACATAGTCGGACAAAACGGTCTTCTTGACATCGGGTTCCTGAGATTCCTGAGATTCCTGGGACTCCTGGGATTCCTGAGATTCCTGGGACTCCTGAGATTCCTGAGATTCCTCAGAGGGCTTGCCTGTAGCAGCAACGAATTCGCCGCCGTTGAGGGAGATGGTCAGAGGCCATACGTTGAAAGCATCTTCAGAAGTATCTGTTGCATCCAGACGGACGGTAACAGTGGTGGTATCGTCAACCTTGATGTAGCAGTTGGTCTGGCTGTTGTAGGTTCTGTCTTCAGCTTCTTCATAAACGCCCCAGCTGTCTTTCCATGTGCCGTCGTTGAAGCCACGAACTTTGAATTCATACTCGCCGGCCTCTACAGTGAAGGAACCTTCATAGATGCCGTCTTTTTCGGTCATAGCATAGTCAGAGGTAACGTTGCCGTCTGCATCAGCACCGCCCCAGTTGGTCATAGAACCAACGATACCATACTTGGTTTCGGGCTGCGGTTCGGGCTTTACTTCGCCGGGAACATAGTCGCTCCAGACACCGGCATTGTACTTATACTTTGTCTTTTCAATGCCTCTGCCGGCCTTCGGATCGAAGGAGGTGTCAATGGTGTAAACCTGACCAGCGTTTGTTTCAGCATCAAAAACAAGGTCGCCTGTCTGATAGCCTTCTTCACCGGCCCAGATCTGCTCATCGGTCTTGCCGCTGTCGAAGATCATCTTTTCAGCACTGAACGGAATCAGGATTCTCCATGTGTCGGTGCCTTCGATCTGCTCCATCTT
>CADCOZ010000400.1 GCA_902803125.1 uncultured Ruminococcus sp. | reverse complement strand
GGGGTGCTTATGAAGTAGCTTATCTCCGTACACTGGACAGCCAGACCAACTGCTGTGCAGAAGTTCAGGAAGGCGACTCTGTTGTTATCCATGTTAAGTTCGACGCTAACGCTGTTGACCCGCAGGAAGGTGCCGATGATGCTGATAAGCTCACCGCTGCTGATGATGACGCTTACACGGTATGGCCTGTAACCTTCACTGTTGAGAAGAAGACCGCTGAAGAGCCTTCCGTAGTTGAAGAGCCCTCCACCACCGAAGAGCCCTCCACCACTGAAGAGCCCTCCACCACAGAAGCTCCCACTACTTCTACAACCGGTGAGGACACAACCTCTACAGCACCTGCTGTTGATAAGGACGGCGAAGCTTCCACCGTTGCTACCGGCGACACCACTTCTGCTATCGCTCTCGTAGCTGTTGTAATCGCTTCTCTGGGTGCTGCTGTTGTTATGACAAAGAAGGCTTCTAAGGAGTAATTCCAAGATAACCAAACAGGTACCTTAAAAAATTCATCATGATTTTTGGCCGTCCGCTTCGGTGGGCGGCTTTTTTTGCTTTGACGGTATATTCTCCCGAAAGATACAAATAATAATAGCGAAAAACTTGTATGAATAGGAGAATGTCATAATGAAAGCAACAGGTATTGTCAGACGCATTGATGACCTTGGCCGTGTAGTGATTCCGAAAGAAATTCGCCGCACCCTTCGCATTCGTGAAGGCGATCCGCTCGAAATCTTTACGGACACCAACGGGGAAGTGATTTTCAAGAAATATTCCCCCATTGGTGAACTGTCGAGCTTTGCGGAGCAGTATGCGGAGGTACTCAGCCGGATCATGAAGCAGGCTGTTTTAATCAGTGACAGCGACCATATTATAGCGGCCGCCGGTCTTTCCAAAAAAGAGGTATTGGAGCGGCGGATTTCTTCGCAGTTAGAGGAATATATGGAAAACCGCAGGTCATTTTTTGCCGACAAAGACAGCACGGAAACCCTGCATCCGATTGAAGGACTGAGCCGCCAAGCCTCTGTGATGTATCCGATTATTTCGGCCGGCGATGTAACGGGGGCGGTCATGCTGTTGGATCATGAGCAGGCCACACCGCCCACCGAAATCGAGAATAAACTCCTGCAAGCAGCGGCGGCTTTTCTGGGCAAACAAATGGAAGATTAACGGTTGGAAGGCTTTGCCTTTGCCTCCCCCTAAAGAGGCTAACTTCGTGTCGCCTGCAAGCCTTTGAAAAGGTTCCTGTATAAGTATGGAAGTCTGATTCACAATTAACAATAACTTCCTCCAAAACTTCACTATCAGAGCTTTGAGGGGGTGTCGGTGGGACTTTCACTGTGAAAGTCCCACCCCCGACCTTGAGCGAAACTTTTGTGTGGATGGTTCATGAAGTTTTTCTCTGCGGCTCAGGTGTTAAGGAGCCGATGGCTTCACCCACTCCGAACGACCGCAGGGGGCAAGCCTGCATGAACACCCGGTTCTTTCATGAAAAACAAAAAATCCTGCCACTAACGTGACAGGATTTTTTTCTGCCGGTAACCGGACTTGAACCGGTACGGTATTGCTACCGAGGGATTTTAAGTCCCTTGCGTCTGCCTATTTCGCCATACCGGCCTGTATGACAACAATAATCATACCATGTTTTTGGCCGGTTGTCAAGCCCGATAGAAAAATCTCTACAAAACAATATCACAAACCAGCCAAAACGGCAAGGAAACATCAGTTTATGGTCACAAATAACAGCAGAAAGCTCTTGCTTGGCAGGGAAAATATCACAAGAAAATACCTGCTTTGTCATTATTTGACAGTCAAAAAACGCATTTGTGGAACTTTTTGGATAAATGGTTAGTTTTAACGATTATCATTGACTTCAGAAACATTTTGAGGTAAAATAAAAATGTTAACGAGTGCCTTTTTGTTGCTTTGGAAAGGTACTGACTGCATCGGGCAGTAAAAAGCGGCAAAAGAATGGCAAAAAGAAAGATGGAATGAGAAGCAACGGGGCTTTCATCTTTTTGATTAAGTTTATGGCATTTTTATTGTTAAGTGAGGGAGAAATATGGCAGAAGAAAAAAAGTATGATGTAGGGATTTATGGTCTGTGGTATGGCAATAACTATGGCAGTATGGTAACCTATTATGCTTTGTCCAAAATAATGGAAAAGCTGGGAAAGTCGTATGCGATGCTTCGCAATCCCCTTGGCCGCAAAATTGATTTGAGTACATTAAGACGTTCCCACCCGCTGCGTTTTGGCTTTGCTCATTATAATGTTACCGATTTGCTCCCGCTGAGCAGAATGAAGGAACACAACAATACCTTTGATGCCTTTTTGTTGGGTTCTGATCAGATGTGGAACTGGTACCTCAGCAAGCCCTATGGTCAGTCGTATTTCCTGGATTTTGTGGATGACGATAAGCTGAAAATTGCCTATGCCACTTCCTTCGGACAGGAAAAGTATCTTGGTCCCGCTCAGGATAAAGTAATCACCCAAGTGAATTTGAAGCGGATGGATGCGATTTCCGTCAGAGATGATTTTTCCAAAAGAATTTGTCAGCAGGATTTTGGTGTTGAGGCAGAGTTGGTTATGGATCCTGTTTTCCTGTGCGACAGAGTGAAATATGAAGAACTGATTACAGAATCGGATTTCAAAATAAACGAAAAGTTTATTTTTGCTTATATTCTTGACCCGAACCCGCAAATCGGTGATGTACTGCTGCGTGTGTCCAAACAGACAGGCATGAAAATATATGTGCTTTTTAACGAAGACGATGATTTGCAGAGATGCAAAGAACGTCTGGGTATTCAGGATGAAAAAATTCACTTTCAGGAACAGGCTACCTTGCAGGAATGGCTTTATATGTTCCGGAATTGTTCATATGTGCTGACGGACTCTTTCCATGGCACCT
>CADCOZ010000399.1 GCA_902803125.1 uncultured Ruminococcus sp. | reverse complement strand
GGAAACCTGCCGCTTTTTGGAAAGAAGCCGTCTTTATGAAAAAATGGAGCAGATCCGCAGTATCACCTATGTGGAGATGGCAGATATGTATGCGGATTTGGGTGACTATCAGCAGTCAAAGTATTATTATGATATGTCCGACGAAAATGCCAAGAAGGCAGAACTGCTTGCCAAAATCGAACAGCTCCGCAAAGGAAAAACACCCCTGACACAAGAGGAACAGCCGTCTGAAATGCCGGCGGCCGATGACACCGCAGATACCCTCTTGGATACAGCATCGGCTGATGATGATTGGCCGCAAAAAAGCAAGGAACAAGATGCTGTATTATCCGCCTTTGCAGAAGCGGCAGCCGCTGACAGCGAAGAGGAAGCACCCGATGTCAATGCAGAAGAAACACCTGCAGAGGACAGTGATGCCGAAGAATCTGTTGAATACACCGATACAGAGGCTTTTGATAAGCTGATTGTCAGCGATAAGGCTATTATTGAAACAGCGATGGCTTTCCGTGAGGGACAACTGGATTGTCTTATCACCTATTTGGCGGCGGCCGCCGAAATCTGCCGTAACGTACTCAGTGAACGTCCTTCCGATTTCGATGATCTGCTGATGACGGATACGATTACGGCTGTCAGTGAGTTGGTCAATGCCGCCTTTGCCGCCCACGGTTTTGTACAGCCGCTGTCCTGTGACCATCTGATGATGGATTACCTGACCTGCTGTGCGGTCATGCCGGCCTTCAGCTATACGTTCTTTATTGCGGCTGTTCTGCGGGCGATGTTTGCGGAAAAAAATCTCCAGTCCTTTGAAATGGAACGGCTGATGTCCGAATTGGAGAAAATCACACCGGAAGCGTACAAGTCCAAAGTTCAGGCACTGGCTTCCCTGATGATTTCCTTCAAAATGTCGACAGGCTACAGTGTGGATGTCTTTGCCGATTACAATACCCGCAACGAATATACGCAGTCCATTATCCGCAGTGCGGAGGAATGCCGTGCCTATATTGACGGGCGAGTGAAGTCCTATGAAAGTCAAGGTCGCCTCAGACGCGCCAGAGAACTGATGTTCCACGACAAGGAAAGCATTATTGCCGAAGGTTTGGATATCGTTTGTGACGATAACATCGGTCAGCTGACCAAACTGAAACGCCGCATGATCGAAACCTTCATGAGAAACGATGAGATGCTGTCTGTTGAAAACATCGATATCAAGAAGCTGGATCGCTTTATTGACACCAAATGGGATATTGCAAGAGATTCGATCCTGTCTGAAAAGAAACACGTCAATCGTCCCTATGATAACCTCAAAGGCGGCCGCCGCAATAATATTATTGTGATGATGAAACGAGCCATTGACTGTATCTGCCGCTGGATCAATGCTTCCGAAAGTGCCGCTGTTACGAAGGATGCCTATTCTCTGAGCCGGTATAATGATATTCGGGCAGATATGCTGGATAACCTCTATCAGCTGGTCAACCAGACACAGGCTTCACTGGACGATTCTTTTGACTGGGGGCTGTACAGCATCTATACCACCGCAGAACAGCTGTTGGCCAAACTGGAAGGTACATACAAAACCTCGTCCGAACGCTATATGTTCATCAACTTCCTGCGTACCGGTCATATCCTGCTGGATGAGGACTATATTCCCGACATCACTTCTACGTTCAGCGATTTGAGCCGTTTCAATATCTTTGCCCGCATTAAAGCCTATGCCGAAGCAAAACTGCCGGATTGGAAATACCGTATTCAGCAGATTTTCAGCGACAATATCCATAACAATAACTTCCGTTCCGCCGAACTGATCCGCAGTTACGGGGAAGCCATCGGCGATAAGGAAATCTTTGAACATCCGCTCTTTGAAAGTCTGGAGGCCTGCATTAAGTCGGCCCGCAAACGCACCGCTTACTTCTATCAGGATTTCAAAGACGAACTGGAACTGGACGAAAGCTATGGCAGTATTTCAGATGCGGTCGGCTATAAATCCTTTGTGGCCCGCAATATTGACGCTTGGTACGGCTCTGCTATCGCTTCGTGCGATTTCGGATTCTTCAGCGACCTGATGGACGTTTACCGCCAGACGATTTCGGACAATGCCGAAGTCATCGCCGTCAAGCTGATGAAACAGCTGCATGATTTGCAGGAAGATTCCGCCTATGATTTCGGCATCTATTCCGCCCAGCAGATTATTGACCATATCGAGGACAGAAACTTTGCGATTGCCGAAAACATTCTGAACTGTATCCGCCGCGGCGACACCAAAACCATTGTCGATTTCACCCGTGAACCGAAAAGTATCTTCGACAGCTTTTTGACAGAATATGATTCCCTTTACCGTGCGGTTTCCGATACCCGCAGTCCCCTGCAAAAGTCCTTGATGAATTACTACGGCAAACGCAACATGGAAGCGGTGCTTCGCAAGGTCACCAATAACATCAATAAGGATGTGCGAAGCGGTATCGCTCTGATCAACAGCTGGCCCGGTGCTTATCCGGCCGGCGAAGAAAGAATTGCCAAGTTTATCAGTCTGTTGGGCTTCTCCGATGCGTCCGTGACCCGCAGTACAGAGTTTGGCAAAGATGATATCTATATGGTACGCCGTGCCAAAAAAACCGGAAAGGTCACCTATCCGCACCCGATTCCTGCCTTTGGTTCCCAGTCGGTGGAAGAAGGACTGCGTGTGATGGTGCTGTACGGCCGGTATGATACCGACAGAATGATTGATAAGTTCCACGAAATCAATACTGTTGCCCGCCATACCATTGTCATTCTGGATTCTATCCTCAATTTGGAAGAAAGAAGACGCTTTGCCCGCAAGATCAAGGAAGAGAAGTCTTTTGCCCGTTCCTTTATTGTCATCGACAGAGTACTGCTGTTCTATCTGGCCAAACACTATCAGGCCAATACCATCAGCCGTATGCTCATGGCCACCACCATGCCCTTCTCCTACAACCAGCCTTACTGTCCGAAGCCGAGTACACCGCTGCCCGGAGAACTGTTCACCGGCCGTACCGAGGAACTGACCCGTATTGAAGCCTATGACGGTGTCAATCTGGTCTACGGCGGCCGTCAGCTGGGCAAGAGTTCCCTGCTGCAAATGGCGGCCAGCAATATCGACAAAAATGCTAACGGTGACAGAGCAATCGTCATCAATATTCGTGAGCGAAACTATACAGAAGCAGCCCGCTTGGTATCGCAGGATCTGGTTATGGCGGAAATCCTTCCCGAAGGATCCGAATGCGATGATTGGGACACCCTGACCATGCACATCAAGAAGCGTTTGAAGGACGATTCGGAAAACCGTATTAACTATCTGCTCCTGATGCTGGACGAAGCGGATGAATTTATCGGCAGCTGTCAGGAAGTACGCTACCGTCCGATTACCGCCCTGAAGAGTCTGATTTCGCCCCGTTTCAAGTTTGTTTTGGCCGGTCTGCACAACCTTTCCAAATATGATTATGAGGTGGTAGCGGCCAACAATTCTGATATTGCTCATCTGGAATCGGTGGTTATCCGTCCGTTCAGAAGACCGGAGGCCACAGAACTGCTGACCCATGCTCTGGCCTATCTTGGCTTTATCTTCAATGACGATGTTATCAACCTGATTTTGGCAAAAACCAATTATTTCCCCGGTCTGATTCATTTGTATGCCCAGAAGCTGATTGCCGCTTTGACCAATGATGATTATGCCGGCTACAGCGAAACCGATACGCCTTACTACTACATCACCGACAGTCATATCAGAAAAGTGCTGTCCGACCAGAATTTCAAGGATGAAATCAACGAAAAGCTCCGCATGACATTGGAAATCAAGGGCAAAAAGAACAGCCCCTATTATATCATCAGCTTGATTCTTGCCTATCTGTATTACGAAACAGAAGGGGAAGAGAAGGCGGCCTTCACCGTTGATGAGATTATCAACAAGGCCAAAAGTGACGAAATCAACGCCCTGCTCCAATACACCCGTGAACAGATTCAGGAACTGATGCATGAAATGTGGGACCTGAACATTCTCAGTGCCAAGGGTGATGAATATATGTTCTCGACTGAAGGCTTCCGTGAACTGCTCGGCACCAAAGCGGAGGTCAATGCAGAACTGTCAACGTATATGGGGGGCAGTGAATCATGAGAATGGAAGATATTTGGTGGAAAAGACTTTCCAATCCGGTGGAACTGGTTAACCGTGTGACCGACCTTTTGCTGGATAACACCTCGGTGGCTGTCGTCTTTGACGGCAGCCTGCCGTGGAAGGAAACCTTTATTGAAACCATTGCACAGGAAATTGAAATTTACAGTGCGGACAGACGCATTAAAAGTCATACCTTATCGGCCGACACCGACCCCGGCGAATTTTTGCTGCAAAAGTATTGCAGCCGTGACATTCAGAGGGAATATTGGCCGACTGAAAGCAAAGCCCGTTTTTTGGCAGAACATCAGCAGATTGTCCTAAACAAAAGCTATGTTTTTAT
>CADCOZ010000398.1 GCA_902803125.1 uncultured Ruminococcus sp. | reverse complement strand
CCGGAAAAAGAATCCGAACGATGACAGCAGTACATCATGAAGAAGGGAGCGTTATTCATGTCAGAAACGATGAATACGGCTCAGTTGGGAGCCGTGGCGTTTTCACGCATTGACCATACCCGTATTTTATATATCAACGGAGCCATTGACGACAACGTGGCGTACCATTTCAATACCACCCTGCTGAAGTTAGAGCAGGAAAGTGCCGGTGCGGATATTACGGTCTATATCAACAGTCCCGGCGGCAGTGTGACCGCCGGACTGTCCATGATCGACACGATGAACCTTGTCAGCTGTGAAGTGTCCACGGTTTGCGTGGGCATGGCGGCCTCGATGGGCGCCATGCTGCTGATGTGCGGACAAAAAGGCAAGCGGAAGATTCTGCCGCACTCCACGGTGCTGATTCATCAGCCGCTCCAGAATTTAGGCAACCAGTTTTTGCAGGCGACCGATATTGAAATTGCCGCCAGAGATGTCCTGCGCACCAAAAAAGAATTGTATACGCTGATTCAGACCTGCACCGGTCAGCCGTATGAGAAAATCGAAAAGGACTGCGAAAGAGATTATACGCTGACGGCTGAAGAAGCCTTGGCGTATGGCATTGTGGACGAAGTGTTATCATCACATAAGAAAGGAAGATAAAGTATGACGTGTTTTTCTATCCCCACCCAAATGCCGCCCAAAAATCAGCTGATACGGGAAATGCTTGAAGCGGTCTTTCCGGACAGACCGCAGACCGCTACCGACCACACCTATTACAGTTTGTGCGATACCGCCAGAAAAGAATACGGCTTCCATCCGACCCAGCCGCTGGTCATTGGCAGCAGCGGCTGCTGTATGCTCTATGAACTGAATCAGATCTACCTGAACGAATTTAAGGAAAAACTGTCCGACAGCTACGACGTTATGAGCTTTTGGGGAACCTACAATAACTTTTCCACCTCCAATGCCAGCGGCGACAATATGCTGAACCGTTTTTGCGATCCCAATAGGAGAACGCTGGTCAACTGGCTGTCCTCGCCCGATGGCGGCATCAATATTTACTATGCCACCGCCGTATTCTTTTCGGTACTGTTGCTGAACCGTCCGGCGTGTGCGGCGACCGGCTCCCGTGAGGCCTTCCTGAAAAAGTGTTTGGCGTATCTGGGCATCACAGAGATACCGGTAACCTTTTGGGAAAAGCTGACCGCCTTTGACTGGAACGAACGGAGTACGGAAGAAACCGTACCGTTTATGGATATCCCCAACGGCGTGGAACCGCATTCCTTCCACCGCCTGACCAACCGTCCCTCTATTCTGCTGGGAACCGCCCTGATGACGGTGCTGAAACTGCTGGGAACGGATCCGAGCAGTGAACAGGCCACCATTGAACAGTTCCAGAAGCTGTTCAAGGAAATGTTCAAAGAGGAATTGATGGCTGAAAAGGCTTTGCAGGCCGCCGAAGAAAAGCTGTGGAATTGTCTGCGGTATTTTGAACCCCGTACGGTCACGACCTCTAATCAAAACCTGAACCCGCAGGACTTTTTTGTCATTCCGTCCTTCCGCAAAACCGACACCCTTTTCCGCTTTACCGACAACGAAGAGGTGAACCCGTCACAGCTGATCTATTCCGCCAAAACGAGCCGCCGCTGTATGATCATGGGCAATACCGGACAGGGAAAAAGTATGTATCTTCAGCTGATGGTCTTTTCCCTGCTGTATGATAAATATAACGACACCCCCAACGAAAAGGTGAACCGCATTAAAGAACGCTTGGGCATCGCCAAAGATAAATACGTCATCAGTGTGCCGGCCAGAATGTTCTCCACCTGTTTCCATCTCAATACCTACAAACCTTGGACGGATAATTTCATTGACCTGTACTTTAACTGTATGTGGAAGTTCCCGGAAAAGAATTTCTTCTCCTTATCCGATACCTTGGGAAAAGAAAACGGTCAGGAAGGCTTTGTAGCGGGTAATTATCAGGTCACGGATATTCTGAAAGACTATCTGAAAACACTGGCTCGTCAGGGTCAGCTGGTGCTGGTGCTGGATTCCTATGACGAAATCGCCCTTGGCCAAATGCGGTCTGCCTATAATAAGGCTTTGAGCCATTTTTACGACAACTATTGCAGTTTCTTTGAACAAAACGAATCCGGTGCGCATATCCTGCTGTCAAGCCGCTGTTTGTCTGCGGATACCATGCATACGCTGTTTGCCTGCCTGAATCTGAATCCCTCGTGTGACCTGTTCCGCATTTGTGAGCTGAACAACGACAATATCCGTGAACTGGTAGAGAACTGGAACCGCTACTATCGTCGGGGCGAAACCGGCCTTCAAACCCAACAGCTGTTAGAAGAGTTGGAAAACAATCATTTCTGTCGGGAATATGCCTGCAATCCCTATATGCTCTCGGTGATGTGCGGCAATTTTGATAAAGGCTTTGATACGCTGACCAAAACTTATATTGACGCTCTTTCCAAATTAGTGAAGATGAAAACCAGCAAGGAGCCGCAGCCGGTGCAGGACGTTCTGAACTATATGCGAAGTATTTTGGAAGAGATTGCCGGTGTCACGGTACTGGAACACCAGCCGCATATTACCAGAGAACTGTTGGATCAGTATCTGAGCAAGTATCTGAACAACGACGAACTGACGCAGGAGCAGAAGAACGGCTATATGGAGCGTCTGCATGAAATCTTTGTAACGGTCATCGGGCTGATTGTTCCCGCAGACGGTTCGGACAGAGATTATCAGTTCATCAACCAGCTGATACGCTATGAACTGGCGGCGAACGGCTTTCAGAAGGCGATTGCCAAGACGGATCAGCTGATGGCTTATCGTGATGTTATTCTTCCCGATATGGAAAACGTGGAGGAGTATGTCGGTTATCTGGTGCCGCTGATTTGCTGTATCACCCGTGACTATGCACTGGCCGAACAGCTGGTGATTGATTTGGTAACGCATAAAGCCCGCACCCCCGAAGAGGAAGCTCTGCTGGTTACAGCGATGCTTGACCTGCTGAAGGGTCGCTACAGCCCGAATATTGCCACCATCAAGAATCCCGGCAAGGGCATTAGTGAACCGGTGCGGCGGGCGCAGTGGCTGCTGATGATGCGAATTCAGGCAAGTCCCCGGAAAT
>CADCOZ010000397.1 GCA_902803125.1 uncultured Ruminococcus sp. | reverse complement strand
GCCACAGGCCATATCCTCATTTTGCCGTTGTTTCAAGGCTGTCAGCAGGCGATACTGCCGCTCTTCTATATCGATATCTTCATTGTCAGCATCGGCTGAACTTGTTTTGTAGAACATTTCCAGCAGTTCCCTGCCGCCGGACATCCCGTCATAAAAGTGAGCGGCACTTTCGGACAGTTGACGAATGTACTGACTGCGTTCTGCCGCAATCACAGCCCCCTCAGCCGCTAACTGTTCGTTCCAGACCGACAGCATTTTTTCTAATGCTCTGTGCTGAGGAATATCCTTGAGCAGGGCATTTCTTTCGTTCAGCATCTGTTTATAGCGGCTCAGGCGAATCGTATAAGATGGTTTGATTTGGCAAATGGCGGCATCGACAAAACTGCGGCGTTCTTCCGGACCGCTTTTAATCAGGGACAGGTGATACGGGGAAAATACTACCGCACAAAAGTGTCCAATAATTTGTGCCATATAGCTTTGGGGAACATCGTTCAGCACAGCGGTTCTTTTGTTGCTGTTAATGGTCAGGCGAATGGTCTGTTCCCGCTCATTGGCATAGAAGAACACTTCAAGGCGGGCATACGGCTGGTGAAAAGCAATCAGTTCGCTGTTTTTGGAGCCGCGGAAGGATCGGCCGCCGGTGAACAGCCAAAGCCCTTCTAATAAATTGGTCTTGCCTTGAGCATTGTCACCATAGATGACATTTATTCCTTCCGCAGGATATAAAGTGGTTGGCTGTAGGTTGCGGTAGTTCTCAAAACTCACTTTTTTGATGTACACTGTCAATGCACCTCGTAAACCGTATCCTGATAGAAAACTTTGTCACTGCGGTGTATCTTTTTGCCTCGTTGGGTACATACTTGTCCGTTAACAGTCACTTTTCCTTCTTGTATGACCCATTTGGCCTGACCGCCGGTGTCAACGGCTCCGGCGGCTTTCAGTAAATCACATAATCGAATGTACTCTTCCTGTTCTTCTAAGGTAATGATTTCAGTGTTCATTTCTTAACCTCACCGGCAATACCAAAAAGATGAAGCTGTCGCCGTCATTGGGCAGCAGAACAATCGGACCCAAGGGGCCGTGCATCTGAATGCGGACTTCATCGGTGTCGGTATTTTTCAGGGCATCGGACATATATTTGCAGTCAAAGCCGATTTCAATATCTTCTCCTTGAATTTCTGCACTGAATTCATCATAAGCTTGTCCCAGTGAAGTGTTGCAGGAGGTCTTGATGGTGTCGCCGTCAATGCGGCAGCGAATCGGGCTTTTCATTCTCTCGTTCAGCAGCAGGGACATTCTGTCAAGCGCACTGAGGAACTTTCTGGTGTTGGCCTTGATTTCCGTGGAATGTTTGACGGGCAGAGCCGCTTTATAGTTCATAAATTCGTCTTCAATCAGACGAGTGATGACGGAGTAGTCATTGATTTTGAAAATGATGTGCCGGCTGCCGACATGAATTTCGACTTGTTCGGTTTCTTCTGAGGTCAGCTTTTCGACTTCGGCTAAAGATTTGCCGGGAACAATGAAGCGTTTCTGGCCATCGAAATCGATTTTTTCCTGACGGATCGCTAAACGGTAGCCGTCTACGGAAATGATTTTAATGGTGTTGTTTTCTATTTCAAAGAGAGAACCTTTGTGGGCGGGGTTGATGTCTTTATCGGATACAGCATAAATGGTTTGCTGGATCATGCTTTTTAAGAGGCGGCCTTCAATGGTAATGGAATCAGCGGCACTGATGGTTGGCAGTTCAGGAAACTCTGCGGCAGGAATGCCGATGATTTTGTAATCCGAACGGCCGCTGTTGATATAAACAAGCAGTTTTTCGTCTGTTTCGATGGTAATGTTGTCTTCCGGCATTCTGCGAATGATGTCTGAAAATAATCTGGCACTGATAACAATGGTACCTTCTTCATAGATCATAGCTTCCAGTGAGGTAGTGATGCCGATTTCCATATTATAGCCTGTCAGAATCAGTCGGTTGTTGATGGCTTTTAGAAGGATGCCTTCCAGAGCAGGTACGGTGGATTTAGTCGAAACGGCTCGCTGAACATTTAACACCGCATCGTTTAATTTTTGGCGGTTACAATTGAATTTCATTTTATCAGTCCTTTTCGATTCGGTGGGGGATGGAGCATAATAAATGATATATATATTTTAGTGATAGTAGTAGAGGGCGTTTAATTGTTGAAAACGTCCTCCGGCGGGCATGAACAACGGGTTTGGGGGATATTTCCCGTTGTGGAAAGCTGTGGGAAGTGTGTGGAAAAAAAAGTGCGGCTAAAAATCTTTCAACGGCTCTGTGGAAGAATGTTGGTGGAATGTTGAGAAGTTGTTAAATAAAATTCGGCAAAGAAAAATTGTTTTTCAACCGGTTTTGTGGAAAAGTCAACTGTTTCTTCACCGCCTGTTAAAAGTCCTTCCCATGTTGGAGGGCTTTGCCCTCCAAACCTCCCACCAAGGGCTCTGCCCCTGCACCCCGTTGGGGGAAACCTTTTTCTAGCGAAAAAAAGGTTTCCCCCAAACCCCCTTCCAAAATTCGCTGTGTTGATCTTGCCGCAGGGAAAGACTTGATGAAATATCAACACAAAAGTTTTTCGCAAGCTTTTCAAAGGCTTGTGGGCGACACGAAGTTAGTCCCTTTAGGGAGT
>CADCOZ010000396.1 GCA_902803125.1 uncultured Ruminococcus sp. | reverse complement strand
GTGGAGACCTCTGCCGCAGGCAGAAGCGACCGGACCGAGCCGACAGGCGAGACCCCCCAAACCCCCTCCCTAAATTCGCTGACTTGATGACCAATCACATTATTATTTATTCGTTATTCTTTATTCTTTATTATTTATTTCTCCCTCCCTTAATTCGCTGACTTGACCTGAATCAACATTATTCATTATTCGTTATTCATTATTCTTTATTTCTGTTCCTGATGAACTTGCCTTTGTTACACACTAACCACTAACCACTAATTGCTAAATCACATCAGCGGTGCGATAAATTTCATCAAGGCTCCTCCCAGTTTGTAGGAGAATTTCTCGTTTCGAATGGTTTCGTTGGTCACCTCACGGCACTGTGCCATTGTCTGCTGAAAGTCACGTTCCATATCAGCAATACAGGCTGTTTGATACATATACGCCGCACATTCAAAATGATGGTACAAACTGCGGTAGTCAAGGTTGATGGTGCCAACTACCCCTTTGCAGTCGTCACAAACAAAAATTTTGGCGTGTACAAAGCCGGGGGTATACTCATAGACTTTCACACCGGAGTCCGTCAGCCGCTGATAGTGGGTTTTGGCTAAGGCAAAGGCGGCTTTCTTGTCCGGTATGCCCGGCAGAATCAGCCGAACATCAACGCCCCGTTCGGCGGCATACTTCAAAGCCGTTTCCAGCTCGCCGTCCAGAATCAGATACGGTGTCATGATGTGAACATAGTGATCCGCACGGTTGATGATATCCATATAGACGGTTTCACCCACCCGCCGGCCATCTAACGGACAGTCCCCATAGGGAATGACATAGCCGCTGCACGGTTCAGCGGTCTGTTCACCGCCGCTGAGCCACGGCGTGAACTCTGCGTTCTCTTCGTCAATGTTCCACATCTGCAAAAACAGCAGTGTGAAAGTTTTCACAGCCTCACCCTTCAGCATAATGGCGGTGTCTTTCCAATGACCGAAGCGTTCTTTGCGGTTGATATACTCATCGGCTAAATTCACGCCGCCGGTAAAGGCGGTTTGGCCGTCAATGACCAGAATTTTACGGTGATCTCTATAGTTATAGTGAGAGGATACCACCGGTCTGATGGGAGAAAACGACTTGGCCTTAATGCCTTTTTCCTGCATCAGCTGACAGTAGTTCATCGGCAGAAGGGACACTTCACACATACCGTCATACATAACCCGTACCTCTACCCCTTCGGCGGCCTTCGCTACAAGCAGTTCCAGAATCTTTCCCCACATATAGCCCTCTTCCACAATGAAATATTCCATAAAGATAAATTTTTTGGCCGCCGCTATGGCTTGGAGCATGGCTTCAAATTTTTCCTCTCCTGTTGGGAAATACGTCACATCGGTGTTGGTATAAACGGGGAAACAGTCATTCCGGTGCAGATATTGGGCTAACTGTAACGTGCCGGAAGTGTCCTGTGCCAGTGAATCCAGTACCTCTTGTGACTGCGGAATGGCATTGATGGTCTGCTGAATCAGTTCCTGCTCTCTTTTGGCCATCTTCCGATAGCCGATATTCGTTTGGGTAAATGACAAGAAAATGGCACCGGGTACCTGAAAAACCGCCAGCATGAACATCCATGTCAGCTTGGCACTGAAATCCATGCCGGAATTAAACAGGTAAATCACCATGACAATGGTGAATACTATGAGAAAGGCCGAAAAAAAGGGAATCCATGAATCCAGCCAGCCGTAAAAAGCGATATATATCGCCACTTGCAGCAATAACAGCAGAACGATCAAAGCCAATCGGCTGAACACTAAATGCAGTAGACCCTTTTTGGGGGGCTTCGCTAATCTGTAAATCTCGTTTTCCATTGTATCCTCTCCCTATTATCGTTTGTAAAAAAATGGAACGAGCGGCGGGAAAGCCTTCCCAGACCGCACTCTGATAAAAGACGATTCGATAAACCAAAACCACCACAGGCGTGGTGGTTCACGGAAATCATTTTTCCGAATTTTTGTGGATGATTTTGTGTCAAATGACATAAAACAGCATTTTGGCAGGTCAAAGTCAGCGAATTTTGAGAAGGGACGGCATTCTTTTTT
>CADCOZ010000395.1 GCA_902803125.1 uncultured Ruminococcus sp. | reverse complement strand
GTGAGCAGTGACGCTTCCATCAAGGGTATGTGGTGCGGGCCGAAGTATTCCAACCCGCAGGGCATCACCTATTCTGACGAAACCGTCAGACGGATTGCCGCTCTGAAGCCTGCCGCCAAGGATTTCCGCATCATGTGGGACAACGCCTATATTATCCACGACATCAACGGCACCCCCGACAGCCTGCTCAATATCTTTGACGAGGTCAAAAAGACCGGTAACGAAGATATGATTCTGGAGTTCTGCTCGACTTCCAAAATCACCTTCCCCGGTGCCGGTGTGGCTGCGATGGCGGCTTCTGAAGCCAACCTCGCCCTGCTCAAGAAGCGTTATAACTTCCAGACCATCGGCTATGATAAGCTGAATATGCTGCGTCATGTGCTGTACTTCAAGAATGCAGAGGGCGTTTTGGCGCATATGCAGAAGCACAGAGCCGTTCTGGAACCCCGCTTTAATATGGTATTGGATATGCTGGACAAAGAACTGGCTCCGCTCGGCATCGCCTCCTGGACAAAGCCCAACGGCGGCTATTTTGTCAGCATAGACGTTTTGGACGGCTGTGCCAAGCGTGTAGTAGCCCTGTGCAAAGAAGCCGGTGTGGTGCTGACAGGTGCCGGTGCCACCTATCCCTACGGTAAAGACCCCAAGGACAGCAATATCCGTCTGGCTCCCACCTATCCGCCGGTAGAAGAACTGGAAAAAGCCATGGCTATCTTCTGCATCTGCGTTAAACTTGCCGCTATTGAACAGCTGACTAAATAAGATTCCCCGCATAACGCATCATTCAGCCGGTTTTTCGGATAAACCCCCGATAAGCCGGCTGTTTTTATCTGTAAAGCAGAAAACTTTACAGGAAAGCATTTTTCCTTTACAGGCTCATTCGACTGCATTCGTCCGTTTTTTGCCGCCCTCCTGCGTACAATGGAAAGAGGAACGCTATAGGCAGGAAGAACGGAAGGGAACAGGTATGATCAAAACAATAGGCAGTGTCATCGCTGATTATCTCAAACGCAGCAACAAACTCTTTTGGCTGCTGACAATTATCGCCTCCTGTATCGGCTGTCTGCTGATTGCCAGCCAACAGCGAAACAGCGAAACAGATTTTCTGAAAACACAAATCATAGCCGTTCTGCTCGGCTATACGGCGGCCGTGGCCATTTCTTCGATTGATTATCATTATTGGAGCCGTCTTTGGTGGGTCATCGGCGGTTTAGGCCTTCTGCTGACAGCGGCCGTATTTCTGTTTGGCATTCAAATTGCCGGCACCGATGATGTCGGCTGGATACGTCTGCCGTTCGGAATGACCTTCCAGCCCTCCGAACTGACCAAGATTTGCTTTATCCTGACTTTTTCACAGCATTTGGCATGGCTGGACGAAAAACACCGGCTCAAAAAATGTTGGGGCGTTTGCACCCTGCTGTTCCATGCCGCCCTGCCGGTTGTGCTGATTCATTGTCAAGGCGACGACGGGGCCGCACTGGTCTTTGGCTTTATCGCCCTCATCATGGCGTTTGCCGCCGGTGTCCCCCTGCGGTATTTTATTATTCTGTTCCTGCTGACAGCGGCGGCGGTACCCGTGCTGTGGTTCAAGCTGATGAATGAAGATCAAAAGAACCGTTTGCTGGTGCTGTTCGGTTCAGATGACAGTATGCTCAAAACCTACGGCTGGCAGCAGTATCAAGGGAAAGTTTCCATCGCTTCCGGTGGACTCTTCGGCAAAGGCTATCTGAACGGCCCCCGTGTAGCGGACAATGTGGTTCCCTATCAGGAAAATGATTTTATTTTTACGGTAGCCGGTGAAGAATGGGGCTTTATCGGCTGTACAGCGATTCTCGTGCTGTTTGTTCTGCTGTTGCTGCGGGTGCTGATGCTTTCGGCACGAGCCGCAGATCCCTTTGGCCGAAACATCTGTATCGGCTTTTTCGCCCTTGTCGGCACCCAAACCCTCATCAATCTTGGCATGGTACTCGGTTTGTTCCCTGTCATCGGCATCACCTTCCCCTTCCTCAGTGCAGGCGGCACCTCC
>CADCOZ010000394.1 GCA_902803125.1 uncultured Ruminococcus sp. | reverse complement strand
GCAGGCACCGATATGAATGCCGTAGATAATATAGACCGACTGCGGCAGGAGCAAAGCACCGGCGGCCCCCAAGGCCTGCAAAATGCCGACAGCCGCCGAGTAACTTTGAATGAGGGCGGCAAAAGCCACACCGAACAAGATGCCGAGCAGGGGGTTGCTGATGGACGTAATCAGCTGAGAGAAGAACGGAGAGGAGGCCAAGGGCTTCAGATTGGCGCTCATCGTGGACATACCAAAGAACAGGATACCAAAGCCGGCAATAATCTGACCGGCATATTTTGTATTGTTCTTTTTGCTCAGTGCCACCATAAAGGCACCGAAGAAGATAAAGATCGGCATATAGGCCGAAATATTGAACGACAAAATCAAGCTGGTGACGGTGGTACCGATGGTAGCACCCATCATAACACCCATGGCTTGGCTCAGAGTCATCAGGCTGGCGTTGACAAAACCAACTACCATGACGGATACGGCGGTAGAACTTTGGATAATGGCGGTGACAATGATACCCGCCAAAGCCCCCAGCCAGCGGTTGGAGGTGATTTTTTCCAAAACGGTGCGGAGTTTGGCACCGGCCGCTAATTCCAAACCATCGCCGAGCAGTTTCATACCATACAGGAACAGTCCCAGACCGCCAAGTGCCAAAATGATTTGTGTTACAAGTGTTTCATCAACAGGCATAAAAAATCCTCCAGACAGACAGCAGCAGCCTTTTTTTGACGGCTTTTTTGCTGTGACATCTTTACTTTTGCTTTACGGTTTCTTGCAATTCCGATACTTTTATCATAGTATATCTAAGAGGGATTTATATTCCCTAAAAGAATTATACACCATTTTTTTGCGGCTGTCAAAAGCGGTTCCCTTCAGGAAATAGTGAATCGTATGCCGAACAACTTCTTCGGTCGGCACGGTCGTTTCACCGTTACAGACAGAATGATTACTCGAACAGAAAGCCGCTTTCAGTATACCTCAAACGGTTCGGCCGGTTTAGAGAGAGGGGTGCTTTTTGGGCTTTTTATCTTTAGGCGATTTGCTTTTGGACTTTTTCTCCTTGCTTTTTTCCTCTTTCAGCTTGACCGCTTTCATCTTCTTCTCTTTGGCGGCCTTCTCTTTGGCGGCTTTTTCTTTAGCGGCCTTCTCTTTGGCGGCTTTTTCTTTAGCGGCCTTCTCTTTGGCGGCTTTTTCTTTATCAGCACTTTTTTTGACAGCCTTTTGCTTCTCCGTTTTCGGCTTCGCAATTTTCGGCTTGGCGATTTTTTTCTTCTGCTTTTCCGAACCTGCTGCGGTCAAGGGGCTTTCCGATTCCTGCAAAGGCAAAGGAGGAATGGCCGGCTGCGGAAAACGGGAACGGTAGTCTGCAATCAAACGCTGCATGAGGGCATAGATTTTGGCGGCAGAGTTGCCGTTATTCTTGGAAGCGATGGCTTGCCGCATAGCCTTCGGTTTTTCGGGATGTGTCAGCAGGTCGGTAATGGTTTCGGTACAGGTTTTGTCATTCTTCAAGCGGACAGCCATACCGTTGCGGCAAAGATAGTCCGCATTCTGTTCTTCCTGCCCCGGAATCGGCTTGAAAATCGCCATCGGCAGTCCGGTAGCAATCGCTTCAGATACCGTCAGCCCGCCGGGCTTGGTCAGAATCAAAGAGGACATCTGCATGAATTTCTCTACCTCATCCGTGAAATAAAGCAACTTGGTGGGTTTGGAGGGCTTCAGCTGACGGGCATGATGCAGGGAAGAGGATTTGGAGGCCTGCTGTTTGGCGGTCGGATACAGACGGGCAATTTCATACATCGTGTTGTTGATGTCAATTTTGCTGAGGTACTTTTCAAAGGTTTCATACAGCTTTTCGTTTTTGCCGGTAATCAGTACAATCTGGAAATCCGCTTCCGACTTCACAACCTTGTGGTAAATTTTCAGAACATCAGTAACGCCGAAACTGCCGGCCATCAGCAAAATGGTAGGCAAATCGGGGTTCAAACCTTCTTCCTCAAAGGCTTTGGCCATATCCCGTTTTTCCAGAAATTCGCTTTTGATGGGAATGCCGAACACATGGAGCATTTCTTTTGGCTGACCCCGCATAATCATTTGGTTGACCATTTCCGTGCTGGACAGGATATAGGCATCGACACCTTCGTTGATATAGGTTTTATGCACGGCAAAGTCTGTGACAATACTGATAACCGGAAAATGCAGGTCTTCTTTTATTTTCAGGCCGGTAATCATTTCGGTGGCAAAGGAATGGGTTGTCACCACAATATCGGGGCGAAACTCCTGCAAAAGGGGCAAAAGGCGTTTCCGCAGGCCGGAGGTAGCCACTTCCACGGTTTTATTGATAGGTGTGTTTTTATCGGAACTT
>CADCOZ010000393.1 GCA_902803125.1 uncultured Ruminococcus sp. | reverse complement strand
TCAGGGAAAGATTTGATGAAATATCAACACAAAAGTTTTTCGCAAGCTTTTCAAAGGCTTGCGGAGTCCAGAGGCAGAGCCTCTGGTGGGAGGTTTGGAGGGCAAAGCCCTCCAACATTCCGGGTGTTGGGAAGGATTCTGAACAGGCTCTTATGTTCCGAAAAGAAGGGTCAGCTTTTGATAAAAGCCGGTATGGGCCGGGTCGGAAAAATAACTGACAGCAAAAAAGATCAATGCGGCTGTCATCAATACCGCCATCCATGCCAAAAACGCCCGACAATATACCTGTATACCGCTGGTTTTGGGGTTGGCGGCTCTGCGGAAGGAAAACAGCAGGGCGGTGACCAGATTCAGCACCGGTACAAAAAGAACAGCCTGCAGCCAAAAGGCCGTACCCATCGAAAAGGTCTTTGTGTCATCAGAGGCCGGATTTCCCATACCTTCGGCCGACAGCAGCCGAAAGGTATCTTCCCGTGCCTGCCGATCCAGCTGTTCCAGCTGTTCACGGTCAAATACTTTCTTAAAAGGCGGTTGACACAGTGCTTCAATTTCAGAGGCGGTCTTTTCCCGCCGATACAATTCTTCCGCTACCTCATAAACAATACCGCAGGATTCCGGCAATACATGACTGTTATCTGCTTTAGGCAAATCACGGTCATTCTTGACACAGGCTGTGTCAAGAGGGTCAGACGGCATTTCTTCGGTATAAGTAAGCGGTTCTTCGGTGTCCATCAATGCCTTTTCCAGCGGCACCGTTACTTCCTGTGACGGGACTGCTGACACGGCGGGTTCCTCACAACCAACCGCACCGGACAAGGCCGGCGGCAATCCCGCCGCAGAAGGTATTGGCCGTGAAACAAGCGGTTCTTCCTGCTGTTCCGCAAGCGATTCGTTCGGTGCTAAAGCGGCTGTTCCTTTGGTATGGATGTGAAAACGCTCCTGAAAGGACAAGGGTTCAAGATGACTGCGAAGCATGGCTATCCCTCCGAATAACATTTCAGCAGAATGCTCCTTCACAGTACCGCACAGCAGCGGCTCAGAAACGATTCATCACCAGACCGGTAATCAGCTTCGGATAGAAATAAGTGGATTTCTGCGGCATTTTTTCGCCGGCGGCGGCCACATCACGAATTTCCGTTACCTTTGTCGGGTTCAGGATAAACGCACATTGTGCCGAACCGTTCCGAACAGAAGCAACGGCTTCTTCAAACTGCTTGACATAGGTCAAGTTAATTTGCTTGGCCATGTTTTCAGCGTCAATACCAAAAATTTTTTCCAGAATCAGCGTATGCAGTACGGTAACATCCAAGCCCTGTGAAGCGGCACTCTTCTCCGGCAGCAGCTGTGCTAAAATCTGCTCGTCCTTGAGTGTCAGCAGGGTATAGCCTTCGCCGCCGTCATAAAAAGCAAACGACTTCTTTCCGGCTTCATACAGGCTCTTCAGCTTGGCTTCGGCCTCGGTAATATGCTCCTCTCTGCTGACCGTGAAATACGCTTTACAGCCTTCCAACAGTTTTTCCGCATCAAAAGAAGGCAGGTCACGCACCAACCGGTGTGTCGGCAGAACGACCAAACCGGGATGCTCCATATCTACCAGCATCATCATAACGTACTCTTCCCCACCGTTTCCTTTTTTCTGCTCACGGCAGTAATTGCGGTAGTTCAGGGCTGTTTCATAACGGTGATGACCATCGGCAATATACAGCTTCTTATCGGCAAATGCCTCGCAGATGGGAGCAATAGCGGCCGGCTCTGTTACAATCCACAGTCTATGGGTAACCCCATCGCCATCGGTCAGTTCATGAACGGGTGTTCCCTCTGAAAGGGCATCCAGCTGTTGGGTAATGGCATGGGTCGGATCCATATACAGCGAATAAATCTGGCTGAAATTGCAGTCGGTGGCTTTCATCAGGTTAAAGCGATCCTCTTTGGCCTTAGATAAGGTTTCCTCATGCGGCAGTACCACGCCTTTGGAAAACTCCTCTAACTTCACCCGCACAATACAGCCCTTGAATTTGGTGTGCAGACCGTTGACGGTAAATTCTTCCTCATAGATATACAAGCCTTCCTGTTCGTCCTGCTGAAGAATACCTTCGGCTAACCACTTCTGCAAGGTTTCGCCGGCCTGTTCATAGGGATGATCTCCTTTCGGCAATTCCAAACGGATAATATTGTGCGGGTTTCTCTGAAGATACGCCACCCTTTGTTCCTCACTGATGATATCATAGGGCGGACAAACCAATTCGCCGATCGCACCGGCTTTTTCGGTATTGAAACGAAGTGCCTTAAAGGGTCTGATTTCTGCCATTGTCAATTCTCCTTTTTCTTGTTCTATCACAAGTCGTTGTGTGATATACCTATTGTATCGTTTGGCAGGAGCGGTGTCAATGGTTTTCTGTTTTGTAAAGGATTTGACGGCCTCGGAAACGTCTGAGGCCGTCTATTATTCTGCTGTGATTGTACTATACCACAAACCTTCCGCAAAAGAACAGGAATTTTGTAGGCAAAAACAATCCGTTCAGCACTTTTTTTAGACGCAACAGAAAATGACCGCTGAAGGTTCCTGACCTGTGCCGCTCCTTTTTGTATGGTTATTTGGCCGAAGCCAATGCCTCTTCAAGAGCCTTGGCCAGCTGATCCGGACAAGATGTCCCACGGAAACCGCACTGAATATTCCGACATTTGCGGACAACATCTTCTGCCTTCATACCGTCGGCCAGCACTGCAACGCCCTGTGTGTTGCCCATACAGCCGCCGTTAAAACGAATATTGGTAACAATACCGTTCTCCAGTTCAAATTCAATCGAACGGGAGCAGGTGTTTTTGGTTTTATAAACGTGTTTCATAGATGCACTCCTTATAAAAAGAAAGCCGATGCCAAAAATGACACCGGCAGTATGAATTAGTCGCTGGTATAGGGCATAAGAGCAAGATATCTGGCACGCTTAATGGCAACAGTCAGATTTCTCTGGTGACGAGCACAAGTACCTGTTACTCTGCGGGGCAGAATTTTCGCTCTTTCGGATACAAAACGGCGAAGTCTTGAAATATCCTTGTAATCAATTACTTCAACCTTATCTACGCAAAAAGCACAAACCTTTTTACGGCTCTTGCGGCCGCCTCTGCGGTTATCTCTTTCGGGTCTTTCAGCCATTGATATTTCCTCCTTTTAGAATGATTAGAAAGGCAGATCCTCATCGCTGGTTACAGAGAAATCACCAACATCTCCGCTGGAATAAGACGGAGCAGGTGCCGGTGCTTCCTGACGACGGGGAGCAGCCTGTGAGTAGCTGCGTTGCTCACCGCTGCCGATTGAATCGCTTTTGGAATCGCAAAAATCAACATTATTTACCCACACTTCAGTTGTATAGCGTTTATTGCCGTCTCTGTCAGTATAGGAACCGCTTCTGATTTCTCCCACAATACCAATACGCTTGCCTTTGGAGAAATACTTACAGATTAACTCCGCTCTTTTATCAAATGCAAGGCAGGTAATAAAGTCAGCCTGACGTTCTTCGCCGGGTCTGACATAATTGCGGTCAACAGCGATAGTAAAATTCACCATCGGCATTCCAGACTGTGCGTGTTTCAGTTCGGGATCAGCGGTCAGTCGGCCAATTAAAGAAACGTTATTCATGTGTTTACGCCCTCCAATTAAGCTTCCTTTTTGATGATCATGGAACGCAGAACGCCGTCCGTAATCTTGGTGATTCTGTCAAGTTCAGCCGGGAAAACGGCATCAGACTTGAAAGTATACAGTACATAGTAAGCATCGGTTTCTTTGTTGATGGGATAAGCGAGCTTTCTCTTTCCCCATTCGTCAACGCTTTCCATGGTAGCATGCTTTTCGATCAGGTCTGTGAACTTTTTAACAGTTTCAGCTACAGCATCCTCTCCACGCTTCAGAGAAAATACAATAACGACCTCATAAGAATTGATAACTGCCATTTTGATTGACCTCCTTTCGGACTATGACCCCCATAAGAACGGGAGTAAGGATAGTTATGCTTTGTATGATGCACAACAAGGAATATTATACTATTCCATGTGTGTTTTGTCAAGCATTTTTCAAAAAACAATTCTGCCTAAGGACAGCCACTTGGGGGAAAACTTTTTCTGGCGAGCGGGTGACCCTGCGGGACATAATAACCCCCCTTTTAAAATTCGCTGATTTTTGTCACCCCAAAAAACGGTGGGTCTCAAACAAAAGGAAACGCTGATACCATCAGCAGCCGATGGTGTCAGCGTTTCTCTCCTCTATTGTTCATAAAGTGTTACCGTAAAGTCGGCCGTTCGCAAAAGGGCTTTCATGTCTTGCTGTTTTTCAAGGAAATAAGGCTCCTTGTTCCGCAAAAGTTGTCCGATGTCAAACACATCACAGCCGCCTTGCAAAACAATCTTTTGCAGACAAGCTGTCAGGGCTGTATCAATTTGCTGACCGGTACGGTGCTTTTCTGCCGCCGAAAGATGAGCTTTCCACTGTATTCCGGCCTGCACGGACAAGAACAGCCGATTTGACCGGAATGACGGCTGTAGGCTAACAGCAATCGCTTCTGTCTGTTCCTGAAACAACGCTCCGCAGGTACCTTTAATCAGCAGATAACCGACCGTTTCTTCTTTGGAGAGCGTAAAGCCATTGGTTTGTTCGGTCAGATAACCGCCCCGCACCGTCAGTGATTGTGTTGGCTCATCCAGTGCGATATACGGAAGAACCTGTGCTTCCTGCTGTTCACGGCCGGAGGCGATATAATCCAGCAGTGTACAATGCACAACGGACTGGTTCACCGCTTTACTGTCCGATAAGGCATTGATTTCTTCCGAACGGAAACCGTATTCCTCTGTGGCCGTACAGAGGGTTTCCGATGCCTCTTGTTCACTGACCATCAGCTGGATACTTTTGGGCAATTCCTGTGCCTGACAAAAATACGAAAGTGTCTTTTCGGTATAGATAGCTGCCTGCCTGTTCATGACCACAAACAAGCAGTGGTTCAGCAGGATTTTTTTACCGCTCCGATTTTCCAATGCACAGACTGCCTCGCTGACACTTTTTCCTTCCGACCGTTCTATTTTCATGGCATTGTCCTGCTGTGGATCCCGTGTATCCAGCGTCAGCAACGTCAGCGTGTATCCCTGCTGTGTGCGGTCAACGCCAATCCCCTGTACAATGATTCTCTGGTTCAGCTGTAAACTGCTGCACCCGCCCATAAAAACACTGCTGACCATTGTCAGTACCAAGAGCCAAAGAGCCGCTTTCGGTTTTCGCTTGGCCGTCCTGACCGCTGTCTTTTTCGGAGCATGAACCCGCCGATATATCAAAACGGCGGCGGGAATCCCCGTCAGGCACAGCACTGTTAAACCGGCAGAAACGGCAAGCGGCCACTGAAACCAGTCGCTGTCCGGCCACAGTAAAAATGGAACCGCCAAACCGATACCAATCCAAACCGTTACTTTAGAGATGGTCAGATGCGGGAACACGGTTCTAATACAATATCCCATCGACAACAACAGCAGG
This sequence comes from uncultured Ruminococcus sp., assembly GCA_902803125.1. Classification (GTDB taxonomy): domain Bacteria; phylum Bacillota; class Clostridia; order Oscillospirales; family Acutalibacteraceae; genus UBA1213. Next base: position 6,765 of record CADCOZ010000393.1, on the reverse strand, counting down.
GTCACATGGCAAAATAAACTGCACACAATCATCAGGATAAAGAACGGAGCTAACCGCTGTAATACCGCTGAACCGTCAATAGCTCGAAATATCTGAAATTGCTGATTCTTCAAATAATCACCGCTGGATCCGACAAACAGCGTAATCAAACCGATTACCAAAGTGCCAAAGCCTATGATATACAGCTTGGCACAGCGGCACAAAGAGCCCTTCACGGACGGACACAGCACATTCAGCGATACCGCCGTACCCATGCGGCCGCCTAAAAAAAGCAGTCCGTCTGCCAGCGTCAGGCCCGATTCATAGCGTAACGGTACCAATTGGGATGAGGAATAACCGGGCATTAAAAAAGCCGTCAGCATAATCACAGCCGCTGTTATCAGCCAAAACACCAAAAACGCCGTGCGGCTGATGGCTTCGATATCTTGGCCGGCGGCATACACACAACCCAAAAGCAAAATAATCAAAAGCAGTCGGGACGAAATCCCCTCCGGTAATACATCATTCATGAACCGTACCATGACCGATAAGCTATAGAGTGCCGATAAAAAGAAATAGACGGTATACATCATCGGAATGCCTTTTCCCCATTTGGGAAAGTGACGGACACTATAGGCACATACCGAGTCATGCTCTTTACCGAACTGTAAGGAGGGCCACAGCAGAAGCCAACCGACCGGTATCCACAGCACCAGCGGCAGTAACAAGTCCCAGAGTGAAGCCAAGCCCGACAATTGGGAAGAATACAGCATAGTCAGAGATAGACGGCTGACAAACAGCAAAATAAAAAACTGTCCGGCGGTAATCATCGGCAGATGCTTATTCATGCGGATGCTCCTTTCCCGATTCATTTTCTGCCCCCGGCAAGTCCTGTATTTTGGCTTTTTTGCGTGACAGAATACGCCAATCGGCCCGCACAAGAACGTCCCGCAGGGCGGCCGCACTGATAGGACTGACCGGCGTGGTATAAGGCACCCCAAAACTCGTTTTGCCGCATAAATTGACCAGCAGGATACACACCGCTATTGCCATGCCCCAAATGCCAAGCCAGCCTCCGGTCAGTGTCAGCACGAGTCTGAGTATGGCAGACGGGGCATACAGATTCGGCACCACATAGGAACTGATGGCACTGACAGCCACAACCATCAGGGTGGGCGCACCAATCAGGCCGGCGTTGACAGCGGTATCACCAATGACAAGGCCGCCGACAATACTAACCGCATAGCCTAATGGCTGGGGCATCCGCAAGCCGGCCTCTCGCATGATTTCGTAGATAAACAAAATCAAAATGGTTTCGGTGGTCAGGGACAGCGGCGTGGCGGCTATCGAAGCGGCAATTTTATTGAGCATCAGCGTAGGAAACAGTTCCGGGTGATAGGTACCCAAAGAAACAAAAAGACCCGGCAATAGAATGGAGATGATAAAGGCACCGTATTTCAGGAAACGGGTAAAGGTGGCAAAATAAGCACGGTTGGAATAGTCGTCCAGCGACTGGAAATACTCGGCAAAGATATACGGCACGATCAGCGCCGAAGGGACACCGTCCACTAACACAGCAATCCGTCCCTCTGTCAGCTTGCCACAGACCGTATCCGGCCGTTCAGAAATGCCTACCCCGCTGAAAACAGACCGTCCTTGCGGATCCTCCAAAAACGGTACCAGATAGCCCGCTGTCAGTACCGTATCCAATGGAATACGGTTCAGCCGTTCCTTGAGCCGGTGCAAAATATCTTTGGATACCGTATCCGTTAAATAACACAACGCAATTTGCGTATGACTGGTTCGTCCGATAGTCATCGTTTCAAATTTCAGTTTGGCTGTCCGCAAACGCCGCCGCATGAGTGTCATATTGACCCGCAGAGATTCCACGAATCCTTCTTTTGACCCCCTTTGGACAATATCCGATTCCGGTTCCGATACACTGCGGCTGGCATAGCCCTGTATGCCGACCGCCGCCGCTTTCTCACAGCCGTCAATCACCAGCACGGCAAAGCCCGACATAATGCTTTCTTCCAAGGCTTCAAAGGTGGTCAGTGCCATTAGTTCTGCTGTATACAGCACCTTTTCACTGATGGTTTGAAAACAGGCCTCAGGCGTATTATCGGCAAAGGAATAGGTCAGCAAAGGTTCAAGAATGCCTTCTGCCAATATCTGCTTATCAATCATATTGTCAATCGTCACAACAGCCGCCTTTCGGCCGGACAGACAGATGTCCCGAATAGTCAGATCCACGCTGTTCTGAAAAGTCTGCCGAAGCCGTGACAGTGTCAGCGGCAGGGACAGCGGCAGGGGCGAAACAGAAGGCACATAGCCGTTTGGCGGTGATGAACGGTAAATCTCCTGCAATTCACGGATAAAACGGAACATATTCTCTCTCCTATCGCATAGCCTGTATCTTTACTATGCTCTGCCAACCGTGCTTTTATGCACTTTCCCCGCAAAAGACCGCCGTATATTATGCGTTCTTCCGCACAAAATAGCATGGTAGGGATAAAACCGCAGACAAAGGCAGAACTTCGAAGGGTAGGAGAATAACGCTCTTCAAGATGCAGGAAGGTGGAGTACATCGTATGATTATTGCCGTTATCAGAACTATTTTACTGTATATGCTCATTCTGTTGGCCATACGCATGATGGGCAAGCGGCAAATTGGCGAAATGCAGACCAGCGAATTGGTCGTCACCCTGCTGATGTCTAATATTGCAACGATACCCATGCAGGATACGGAACAATCGCTTTTCAGCGGGGTCATTCCCATTATGATACTGCTGGTCTGTGAGATACTGCTGTCGTATCTGATGCTGAAAAAAGGAAAGGTACGGAAATTGGTCTGCGGCAAGCCTGTGATTATCATCAATAACGGCACCATTGACCAAAAAGCGATGAGAGATTTACGCATGAGTACCGAAGACCTGTTTGAACAGCTGAGGCAAAAGGATGTGTTTGACATTACAGAGGTTGCTTTTGCCATTGTGGAAACCAACGGACAGGTCAGTCTGCTGAAAAAAGCCGAAAACGACACCCTGACCGCCAAAGATCTCCGGCTTTCAAAAAAACCGAAAGAGCTGAATGTTACCGTTATCAGTGACGGATCATACAGTCCTTCCTCCATGAAGCTGTGCGGCTGGGATAAAGCAAGAATCCGCCGTATCTTACAGCAGGAACAGCTGAAACTGAAGGATGTTTTTATCATGACAGCCAACTGCGGCGGTCAATATAATATTATCAGGAAAGAGAGAGCATAAGGATGAGCAGATTATACGGTGCTTTTTTGGTGCTGGCCGCTGTGATAGTGCTGTCTTTCAGCGGTTATCAGCTGAATACCCGCACAGCCGGTCAGCTTTCGACTGCCTTACAGCAAGCCTATCATACAGCCGCCAACGGTGAACACGCTGATTCTGTACAGCATATGGAAGAAGCGGCTATTCTTCTGCAAAACAACCGCCAGCAGCTTTGTCTGTTTGTATCTCACAGAACGGTTGAGGAAATTGAGCAGGCTGTTGCTCAGGCGAATCTTTGCCTTCGTCAGCAAAACGACACCCTGTTTTTTCTGTACTGTAAAAGTGCCATTGACATGACAGAGGACTTTATCCGCCTGGAACAGCCCCATCTTTATAATATTATATAGCCGCTTGTGTGTGGCAAAAAAACAGCAGCCCTTCGTTTTTCCTGTCAAAAGCAAAGGGCTGCTTGATATGCTTTATTCTGTTTCTGCCGCAGGTCGGACACTTTCTTCAATATAACGGCGAATTGCGTCAATCCCTTCTCCGTTTTCCGAAGAACAGGGGCAGAGAATCAGATCCGGGTAATCCTTTAATTCCTCCTGCAAAGCCGCCATCCGTTCCGCACGCTGTGTCTTTTTCAGCTTATCGAGCTTGGTCAAGGCGATAATGAACGGGTAACGGTTCTGATAAAGAAAGTCAATCATCGTCCTGTCATCGGCGGTGGGCGGGTGCCGCATATCGCAGATCTGCACCACCAAGGCCATCCGTCTTTCCTGTGCAAAATAGCCTTCCACCAATGCAGCCCAGCGGCGTTTTTCGGCCTCCGACACCTGTGCATAGCCATACCCCGGCAAATCTACAAAATAGGCTTCCTGTAGGGCAAAGAAATTGATGGTGGCCGTTTTGCCCGGCTTGGCACTGACACGAGCCATTGATTTTCGATTCAGCAGTTTGTTGATGAGCGAGGACTTCCCTACATTGGATCTACCCGAAAAAACAATTTCCGGCAAATCAGACGGCGGGATTTGGGCAGAGGTTCCATAAGCCGCCTTAAACGATACAATCTGAAAATTCATAGGTCACCTCATACCGATATGGCCGGTGCGGTCAAAGCCGTATGCAGTACGGTGTTGATATTGCCCGCCAGAACAAACTGCATCGCTTCTTTGACCACATCATCCACTTCATCCAAGTCAGATTTGTTCTCTTCCGGAATAATCACTGTCTTGATGCCCAAGCGATAAGCCGCCATCGTTTTTTCCTTCAAGCCGCCAATCGGCAGAACCCGTCCCCGAATGGTGATTTCTCCCGTCATGGCAACATCATGCTTTACGGGAATGCCGGTCAAGGCTGATGTGATAGCCGTTGCCATTGTGATACCGGCAGAGGGACCGTCCTTCGGCACAGCACCTTCCGGTACATGAATGTGAATATCTTTTGTTTTATAGAAATCGCTGTCGATATGCAGTTCATCAGCCATGGTTCGCACACAGGTATAAGCGGCCTGCGCCGATTCTTTCATGACATCGCCTAAAGAACCCGTCAGTTCCACCTTGCCGCTTCCCGTCATCACCGCTACTTCAATCGGCATGGTTTCGCCGCCGACAGCCGTCCACGCCAGACCGGTTGCAACACCGACTTCATCCGAACGGTTCATCATTTCCGGTTTATATTTGCGGGAACCGAGATACTCCTCCAGCTGTTCTTTGCTGACCTTGGCAGATTTGAGCTTTCCGGTTACAATACCGACAGCCACTTTATTCATGATGCGTGAAATCGTTCTTTCCAGTGATCGAACACCCGCTTCACGGGTATAGCTGTCGATGATATCATAAACCGCATCATCCGAAATCTTGAACTGCCGTGCGGTTAATCCGTGCTGTTTGAGTTGTTTGGCGATCAAGTGCCGTTTGGCAATCTGGAATTTTTCTTCACGGGTATAGCTGTCCAGATAAATGATATCCATTCTGTCGAGGAGCGGAGCCGGAATGGCAGAAGCATCATTTGCCGTGGTAATAAACATTACTTTGCTTAAATCAAACGGCAAATCCACATAGTGATCATAGAAGGTAGCATTCTGTTCTCCGTCCAATACCTCTAACAGGGCCGAGGTCGGGTCGCCGTGGAAATCACTGGTCAGTTTGTCTACCTCATCCAATAAAATCAGCGGGTTAGCAGATTTCGCCAGCTTGACAGCGTTCATTATTCTGCCCATCATGGCACCGATATAAGTTCTTCTGTGGCCACGGATTTCGGCTTCATCCTGAATACCGCCGAGAGCTATTCTTTGATAAGAACGGCCGGTCGCTTCTGCAATCGACTTGGCAATCGAGGTTTTGCCTACGCCGGGCGGCCCTACCAGACAGATAATCTGACCATTGATGTCCGGATTGAGTTTCCGCACCGCTAACGCTTCAATAATATTTTCTTTGACCTTTTTCAGGCCGTAATGGTGCTTTTCCAAGAAGGACGCTATGCGTTTAATATCTGTCTTTTCTTTGGAATAAATACCCCAAGGCAGTTCCAGACAAATATCCAGATAGGAACGAATAACATTAGCCTCCGAGGAACCGGGCATCATTTTTTCAAGTTTGGCAATTTCTTTCGTCAGCCGTTCTTTATTTTCTTCTGTCGTATTCAGTGCCGCCACACGGGTGCGGTATTCCCACGCTTCAAGGTCAGGGTCGTCCCCTTCGCCAAGTTCCTGCCGAATGGCTTTAATTTTCTCCCGCAGATAAAATTCTTTCTGGTTATCATCCATGCCGAGCTTGGTTGTTTCGGAAATTCTTTCTTCAATTTGCAGCAGGGCATTTTCATAGCTGAGCATTTCCAGAACTTTCCGAAGCCGGTTTTCTTCATCGGTCAGTTCCAGCACTTCCTGTTTTTTGTGATAATCTCGGATAATGTTATCGGCAATAAAATCTGCCAGTTTGCCCGCATCATTCATTTCGTAGACCGTCAGATACATATCCTGCGGCACATGGCCGTTGATCATCGAAAACTCGTTAAACATTTCTTTCAGCAGATTGATGCCGGCTTCTGTTTCCTTTGTTTTCGGGGCGGATACAATCGGCACAGTCTGAACCGTTGCCGAAACAAAAGATTTCCCGTCATGGAACTGCGTGACCTCAGCACGGTAAAGACCTTTGACCACCACACGAATGACGTTCTCCGAAATTTTAGCAATTTGCAGCACACGAGCCAAAACACCCATCTGATAAAAATCGTCCGGCTGCGGTTCGTTCTCTGAAGAGTCCTTCTGAGCGGTAATCAATATTCTTTGGTTATAATGCTCCATGGAGGCTGTCAGGGCTGCCACGGATCTTTTTCTGGCAACATCAAAGTGCAGAATCGCCCCCGGAAATACCACTAACCCCCTCAAGGGCAGCACAGGAACCGTTAAAACTTCTATATTATCATTTTCCATTGCTTGCCTCATCCCTTTTTCTTAGCATTATCTTATTATATCACACATTATCCATTTTATCAAGCCACCCGCAAAAATGTTGGGGCTTGTTGGGGCTTTGCCCCAAACCCCATT
>CADCOZ010000392.1 GCA_902803125.1 uncultured Ruminococcus sp. | reverse complement strand
AGTAGCTGAGTATTTCGGCTTCACCGTCCTCACCATACCCGAAATTGTTGCCGTGCCGATCTTTACAAATCGCCCGAATGCCGCCAAGACCGTACAGGCGGGAAATCATTTCATCCGGTTCGATATCCGGATCTTTAATAGAACGGAGATATTCATTGGTATCCTCTTCATTGAAGGACTTGACAGGAAAACCATAGCCTTCTTCCGTCAGACAGGTGCCGTCCTTCTTCTCCACTTTAAGAACGGCAAACATCTCGTGTTCATCGCCCGTAATGCCCAAAAACGATATGTCAAGGTTCGGGTCATAGGACGTTATCTGTACATTTCCGCCGTCATAAAGTCCCGCCGCATTCATATTCCCGCCGAAAAATTCTTCAAAGGCAATCTGTAACTCGCCGCCTGCAAAAATCATCGTGGTGCTTATGCCCACAATGACCGCTATCACCGCCGCAATCAGAAGTATTTTGCCTTTGCGGCGGTGCGGTTTCCGAGCGTTAACGGCGGTCAGGGCTTTCTGCATGACGGCTTCTGTGCGGACATCTGTATCATCACAGACGGTTTCTTCCCGAATGTCCATCAGGTCGTCCTGAAAATCGGCAAACAGGCTTTTGAATGTTGTTTTCATAAGTCATATCCCCTTTCTTTCAATTTGGCTTTTATTTTTTCTCTGGTGCGTCTGAGTTTGGTTTTGACCGTTTCCGGATTCATGTGCAGGATTTCCGCAATTTTCGGCACGTTCTGACAATAATAGTAGTAGCGAATGACAATCTCCTGTTCGGGCCTGTCAATGGCGGCAATAATTTCCCGCAGGTCGTCAATCACTTCCTGTTTTTCCACCTCTGCGGTAATCGAAAAATCGTCCTCCGCTTCAAAGTCCTCCAGCGGCACATCATTGTGTCGGGTGACAGCCGATAGACGGGTAAGTGTTTTTGTCTTGGCAATACAGCACAGATATCCTTTCAGCTTTCCATCCATGATATGTTCCGCATTCTTCCACAGCGTGACAAAAACATCTGCCACAATTTCTTCCCTGTCCTCCCTTGAAAGGCTCCCTCGTGACACATTCCGAACGATACCGGCGGCCAGCGGCGTATATTGGCGAATCGTTTCCTCAAAGGCTTCCCGATCCTTCTGTTTCAGTCCGGCCACAAGCTGTTCCTCCGTCAATTCATCATCCCCTTTGTTTTAGGATACACCGCATGAACTTCGTGCGGCGGTTTTTTGAAGATCTTCTATCTATTATAACTGTCCTTGCCCGCTTGACGGTTCACTTTTTTCAGAGATTATTCTTTCCAAACCGTCTGCCCTCATTTTTAATTCAGTTTCATCATGCTCCTGCGGGCGGTTTCACATATTCCAACAGCACAGAATAATTTTTCAATATCTGTACAATAATGCCTTTTTTACCTTGCGGGATAATAAAAGTATTTTTTTATGGTATAGTCATTTGCCCATATCGCTCCAAAACCATCACAAATACTGGTTTTTTTGATAATACATAAAATTATTCACCTTTATAAAGTAACATTTTTTGTGATTTTACATTGTGAATACACCCTAACAAACTGTTTATATTATACAGTTATAAAGGAAAATTTTAGATAAACTTTGTAAAATTTTAACAATAAAACAAAAAAAAAAGACTTGACAAAATATATACCATTGTAGTATTATTATGCTACCATATGGATTTTTTTGGTCAGTCGGGTTTTTCGGAGAAAAAATGCACCCTTTTGCTGTATTCTCTGTCCGCTGTCAAATCTATTCCAAATAAATTAAGAGGGGGTGTTCTATTGAAGAAAGTTTCACATAGAGTACTCCCCATTTTTTTGGTGATAACCACTTTCTTTTCTGCTCTATCCGCTACCTTCCATGCCAAAGACCCTCCACTCAGCCAGACAGACAGCACAGTATCGGCCACTGCCTCACCGGCAGATCCTTCTGATACGTTAACGTATACGCCGGAAACCCTGCCGACCGCCGTCAGACAAAACACACAGGCACCGTCACGCGGCACCAGAGAAGCGGCTGTATGGGACGGCTTCAGCGTTTATTTTAACGATACCATCTATATCAATAAATATGAACAGCTGGCACTGATTGGCACCAACACACAGGTGACGGATACAGATTTTTCCGGCACCGTGGGGGCAGGCAATCCGATT
>CADCOZ010000391.1 GCA_902803125.1 uncultured Ruminococcus sp. | reverse complement strand
GTCGGATTTGCAAAGAATCTGCAAAGGTCGGTATGGTATCCTATAGACACAGCAGAACACAAACCCGCAGGAAAAAATTTCAGAATCCTGACGGATTTGCAAAGAATCTGCAAAGGTCGGTATGGTATCCTGAAATCGGAACCAAAACAAACGCCCCCAAAATCAAACAAAAAGGAGTAATTGTGATGAAAAAGACAAACATGACCACCGAACAAACCTCAGCCCGTCCCCAGACAACCAAAAAAGAAGGAGAGATTACCATGAAAAAGACAAGCATGACCACCCAAAGAACTTCAGCCCGTACCCAAACAACCGATAAAAAAGGAGAGATTACTATGAAAAAGACAGGTATCAGAGAAAAGATCATGGCCGCTGTTCTGGCCACCGCCGCCGCCTTCTCGATTTGCACCATGACGATGACCGCCACAAGCGTTTCCGTTCATGCGGCTTCACTGGAAGAAAACGCCAAGAAAATCGGTATTGATACAGCCGATGCCGCTTTTGATACGGTAGCAGACCTGTTCCCCGGCGGAAAGATTCTTATGGCACCGTTTAAGTCTTTGTTCCACGCAGGTGTGGACGACAAAGACCCGATGGAAGCCATCACCGAAAAGCTGGATCAGATTGACAACAAGCTGGATCAGCTCGACAAGAAACTGGACGACCTCAACGAAAGCATCAACAAGAATACCCAGTGGATGGCCGATAAAATTCAGAATACAGCCGATATGAGCGAACTTCGTTCCGACTTCAAAGGACTCAGCCCGCAGGTAGCAAAATTTGTGAAAGATGTCAAGGCCATTGAAACCAACGATAAGCTCAGCAATTCCCAGAAAATCATGCGGCTGGCGGCTCTCACCGACACCAACAGATACGACAATATCACCACATATGTTTATAACATCGCCAAGTCAATGGGCGGCTCGGATCCCGCTTATGTGGATATGTTCAAGGCTTTGTACATGAAGGAAGCCTCCACAAAGATGTTTGCCCGTGAAGCCTATCAATCCGCTCTGCCCACCGCCGAAGCCCTGATCATTCAGTTTGTATCCGCTGTGTCCCTGATGGAAGAGTGCCAGACAGCAGTCAAGGCCGTAGCTCAGTTCACCCAAAGCGATATTGATGAACTGAATACCGTTTATGACATCAATCTTTATAACGGTTTCGATCTGTACAGACATTCTATGGATGACAATGATGCGGCTGAAGCCCTGACCGCCGCCGCTGTGGGAGCCAAAAACTTTAAAAATAAGTATGACCGCCCCGCTTTTATCAATAAGAATGCCACAACAGAAGGCAGACTGATCAAATTAGGCAAAGCAAGCGGTTATGAATATGTATGGTCGAAGGATAAGAGCGACCACGTCAATGTGGAAGGCAAGGTCAAGAGTAATGCGCTGACCACCGCCGAACTTACCACTATTGCTGACTATGTACGTGCCAATTACAAGAATAAAAGCCTCTATGACTTCCTCGTATGCGACATGGGTATTCCGTCCAATGTCAGCAGCGATACCTATATGATTATCGGCGATAAAATCAGCGTGAGCAAGACAAGAAACAGCAGCATTGATAAATCCCTCAACGGTGTTTATGATGTAAAGGGTTATGACCGTGTCGGCAGCATCAAGGCAATTTGCCTGAATGACAAGAACAAGACGGTCACTGACCTCGAACTGTTCAGCTACCAGTCTTGGGACGATGAATGGATGTCCTGGATGCTCGGTACTTACTATGATATTGAAACCAGCACTGCTGACCTGCCCTATATCAGAATGCTGACCGTGGCAAAAGCCTGATGACATCGCTTTTCGAAAGCGTTTCCACTGACGGTGACCTCATCATAACACCCACAAAAGGCACCCTGCCGTCAGCTGATGACAGGGTGCCTTCCTATTGGGACTTCGCCCCTGCACTCCCTAAAGGGACTAACTTCGTGTCGCCCACAAGCCTTTGAAAAGCTTGCGAAAAACTTTTGTGTTGATATGTCATCAAATCTTTTCTTGCGGCAAGATATTAAACAGGCTCTTAGAACATTGGCCGTTGGGGATAATATGTTTTACCGCAAGAATATGACAGAAATACACCTTTGTTCATGATTTGTTTACTCATTCAAAACCCTCACGGAAATCAATTTTCAAAATTTCGGCTTATCATTTTGTGTAAACTGACTTTTAAGGTGACATCCCGACCGTGCAAAATCAGCGGTTTTAGGAAAGGGGGGTAGGGAAAACCCTTTTTCCGCCAGAAAAGTTTTTTCCCCGGTAGCTGACGGGGCAAACTTGATTTCCGTGCGAAACTCTGGAGTGCAGTAGACATTCCATGAC
>CADCOZ010000390.1 GCA_902803125.1 uncultured Ruminococcus sp. | reverse complement strand
GCACAGCCGTCAGAAGACGTATAGTAGCAAGCGGAAGGATTCAAGGCGATAGTGCCGCCAATTTGTTCCTGCACAGAGGTAGTAACAATGTGTCCGTTTTCTTCCGTTTCCTGCGTCACCGTTTTGAAGAAAGCGGCTTGCAGGGTGCCTTCCCAAGAGCCATTGTCCTTGAAATAGATATAATCCGACAGCGGATAGAAGGATTCTGTTTCCCAGACGGTTTCGCCTTCGGCGGTGTTGCTGACATTGACTCGCTCACAGCCGTAGCCGCGGTAAATCTGACTGCCGATTTTCATTTCTGATGTCCGAATGTCACGGTCGCTGTCCTTTTCAAAATAGACGTGCGTCATGCCGCTCGGAATCTGCACCTGATAAATGGGATCGCCGTTGACCGTGCCGCAAAGCTCCATGTCAATTCTGCGGGTAGAAGTAACCTCCGATTGATTATCGGTGCCGGTTTCCTGCTTGGTAAAGACAGCCAACACACCGTTCCAGCGGTCATCCGTCATAACGCCTTCCGTATCCTTGACTTGTACATCCTTAAAGTACAGCATATCATTGGCATAAGCCGTATTGCTGACGGAATAGGTGCGGTTGTAATCGGTCAGTTCCGCATCCTTGCGGAAGGTTTCACCTAACTTTATATCCTCACCGATTTTCAGCAGAGCTGTTTGGTGGGTGTTCACTCCGTTGTTGAACAGGACATACGCCGCATTGTCCGGCGGGGTAATCTTATAGATGACGTTGCCGTAATCGTCCACGCTGTCTTTGTTCATGCGTACACCCGACCAGCGGCTTTCCGTGATAACAGAGGTAGTGGCAACGGTTTCCTCCTGCCCCTGTTCATTGGTTATCGTAGTGGTTTCGGTCACGGTCAGCGGCTGTTTGTTTTCATCAAAGAATACCGCTTTGACAGTCCCCCACTGCGGTGCCACTACGTTATCCTGTTCATCTTTCACGGCATTGTCCATGAAATAAAGGGCATGGTTATCCACGGGGTTATAGGTTTCCACCGTAATGCGGCCGTTGTTCTTGACCCAGTCATCATCCTTGCTGTATTCATGCCCCAAGGTGAAGGTCACCATTTCGGTTCTTTGCGAACCGTTGCTGAACACGGCTTTGGCGGCACCGGCCGGCGGTACGATTCTAAAGACCTCGTCACCATTATCCACAAACTTATCCGTCAGCAAAATGCCGGGGAACTGTGTGCCGGACAGCAGGTTTCCCGCCGCATCATAGAAGCACACATAGACCTTGCCCCACTTATCAACAGAAGGAATCGGGCCGGTTTGGCTGTCGGTATCGGTGTAATAGCTGTTATCACGGAAGTAGATATAGTCCTTGTCAGATCGGCCTGATACATCTTCCGTCTGTACAGAAGCCCCATACAGCACATTGTGATCGAGTTCATAATAACCGCCGCCGCTGAGGGTGTTGTAGTCATACCGTGCCTGATTATCCAGTGTTTTCAGCACACCGTTTTTGGTGGTATCCGCCAAGGCGGGGTCATCGGTTTCGTTATAGGCATAAATCGTTTTCAGTTCTTCAAACTCATCATAATAAGAAGCGGCATTGGACGGGGAAGCATAGTCAATATCCGCCTCTAAATCCTCGGTCAGTTCAATGGTGCTGATATCATACGCCCTGTCGCTGTAATATGCCACTCTCGGCACATAGACATCGGTCTTTGTCCAGCCGCCCTTATTGGTCAGCAGTTTCGGAATCTGCTTGGGTTCTACGGTGGTGGTGCCTGTTTCATCGGTCACGTCCTGGAAGGTTTCCGTGATGTACACCTGAAGCATTTCCGGACGCATACCGTCTGCATTATACACTTCTGTCACCGTGCCGTCCTCTGCTGTCACCTTGCCCTTATCTTCCCAATATTTATTCAGGCTGACTTTCTTGGCCTTGAACACATTGAGGAAGTAGGCGTTATTGACCGCAGACGGTTCAAACTGGTACACATACGCCGATTCACCGGCTTTGCTGAGGACAAAGGACGCAGGCACTAACGCCGGTTGATGGTTTTCGTCCTCGCCCCATTTGCCAAAAGCAAGACTGTAGGCGGTGGTAATGATTTCCGTTGCCGGATCGCCTTCATTGACACCGGGAACAGACGTAACCGTGGTGACAGGCGTAATGGTGATTTGTGTATCGGCCGCCAAATCCACCGTATAGGAAACCGTATTGGTGTTGGTCACCTCAACGGGAGGCTGTCCTTCTTCTGCCGATGCAGAAGTGGTAGTCACGGTCAGTGTATAGGAAAGGGTCTGCGTACCGGTAAAGGAACCGGTAAAGACGGCTTTGCCTTCACTGTCTATTGCTTGTGGTGCCGAACCGTTCAGGCTATAGCTGACCGTCATATTTTCGGCAACGATATGGTTATACTGTAAGGTCACCTGATTGCCTGTAACCGTTACGATGGTATCATCGTCCGTTACACTGGTTTGGGCGGGAAGAATAATGTGACGAATCGTTTCTTCCTCATCTATGCGGTAAGTATAATCGGTTCCGGCGGTCAGTCCGCTGAAGGTGGTGATATTTTCTGCCGCCGTTGCCGTCTGCACGGCTTTTTTACTCTGAAGGTCAACGTGCTTCAGCAGGCTTTTGGCGGTTTGTGCTGTTTCGGGTGCGGCACTGGTTTCTTTCAGGGTAAATACAGCACCGGTTTCCGTTTCGCCGTTGTCATTATATTGGGTCAGTGCAAGCGTATAGGCTGAAGCGGATGTCGGTGTGACCGTGATGGCGGTATTGGAAGAAACCACAACGGTATAGGATGCGGAGGTGGTTACTGTGGGATTGTCACCCGCCGGTGTGACCGTATACTGATAGGTATGGCTGCCTGCCGCCAAGGAATCAAATACCACCCGTCCGTTGACGGCTGTCACCGGTGTGCCGCCGTCCAAGGCATACTGAATCGTAGTGCCTTCCGGTATGGTGCCTTTATACAGCAGTTCGATGGAACCGTTATTTTGGAACGAAGGCGTGGTTTTAACGGTTGTTTGAGGATCGGCGATGGTCACGGTGCCGGTCGGCGTTGTGTCCGTGCCGAGAGTGTATTGATACATTCCTGCCGCCAAACCGCTGAACAAGACCATGCCGTTATAGGCAGAGTCATACACAGCCACAGGTGTTTTGCTGTCCAAAGCAAAAACAGAAGCAAAGCTGACGGTGGGCGGTGTGGTGGAATCGTCAATGGTTTCCGTGCCGAAATCCTTTTCGGAACGTCCCACATAGGTGGTAATCTGTCCGGCATGGGTGCTGTCATCTGCCGCCGAACCGGAACTGACTTCCGTAATATAGAATCGGTAGAGATTGCCAACAGGGTCCTTGATGGGCAGATAGTCGTTTCTTTTCTGCTTCTCATCAATGGTGAAGTAATAGTAGGCTCCGCCTTCCTCGGTCTTGAACGTGGCGTTTTCGCTCCATTCCGGTATCAGAGAGGTACCCCTGATGGTACGGACAATATTGAAGATACCGGCATCGGATTCACCGATAATCTTAAAGGTCAGGTTACTGAAATAGCCGTCATCAAAGAACTGGGCATAGTCCTCTTTGGGGATTCTTGCCACCGTGCCATCGGGCAGCTCCGCACCGAACAGCTTGATAATGCCGATATTGGCGGTTTTCAGCCGGTTGTACAAATACAAATCGGCTACCCAGTTGGCAGAGGTATTGACATCGTTCGGACGGTGGATTTCCTGCTCAGAGGTATCCGTTACTTCATCCGTGACGGGGTCGGGCTTTTGGTACTGCTCGAACAAGTCACTCGCATCTTCCACGGCTTTATAGGTGTATAGCGTACCGTCCTGTCCGTATGCCGCCAAACCCGTAACCTGCACCAGATAATGGCTTGGATTGGTCAGGTCAACCGTTATTGTTACCGGAATCAGGTTGGCATTTACTTCCAGTGTATCGTAGTTCAGCGACTGCAAATAGATTTCCTTCTGGAATACCGCCGATTGTGCGGTAATGCGGCCGCCGCTCAAATCTGTGCCGCTGGTCATACGGCTAAAGAGGAAGTATTCCGGATGAGTTTGCAGGGTGCTTGCATCCAGCTTGACATACTCGTCCGGATCATTTGTGTGCTGCTTCGGCAGAAGAATATACACGCTGAACTCTTCTGCTGTCGGTGTCACCAGATTGTCTTCCACCTCCTCTGCCCCAACGGGATAATACGGCAGGGTTACCAGCTGGGGTTCGTCATAGATAATGCTATAATAACTGGTGGTTTCGTCTGTTGGCTCTGTTTTGGAGGCATCGGTATAGAATTGCAGGTGCTGACCGCCTGCCTTAATGCTGAAAATGTTCTTGGTTTCAAGACGTGCGGTTTTACGCTGAATCAGGAACTGGAACAAACGGTTATACTGATTGCCGTATTCGGCACCTACGCTGCTGCCGTCATTGGTTGTCCATTCCTTATCCACATTCACTTCGGTTTGGAACGAGGATTTATCGGGGCTGTAGCTGTTGGTAATCAGCACATTCTTCTGGATATGGGACGGTGTCAGCTTTTCGGTTTCGTAGCGGCTTTCGTCCTCGCCGAATACCAGTGTTTGCGAGCCGTCAGTAAAGGTATTCCGATGGGCAATCACCCATTTTGCCAAATCCGGATCAACAACGCCCATATCGGTGGTAACCGTTCCGGTGTAAACATCGGTACTGGTACTACTGGTCACCTCAGCATAATAGACATTGGTCCGGTTCGGATCCTGCGTGAAGTTCAGGGTATATACCACATCGTCTATTTCGCTCTGAAGGTTACTTCCCTTATCTGTAATGCGGTAGGCTGTTTCTTCGGCAGGGGTACTGGTAAAGAGGGGTTTGCTCCCTTCACCGGTCGATTTCAGCCGCAGAATTTGGGTGGGATCTGATTCCTTTCGCAGCAGCTTGCCGGAACGGATCAGGGCATCGCCCAAATCAGAGGGATTGTTGGTAAACTCAATGCTGTCCCGTGCATAGGTCGTTGTCCAATCCCCGTTGGCATAGGTACTCGTTCCCTTCATGTAAACATAGGTATCTGTGCCGTCTGTCACTTCTACATCATACTTGGTCGGGCTGTCCGGCACTCCTGTAAAAGTGGCCAGATAGCTGTGCGGCTGTGTGACCGTTTCACCATCTATTACAACCTCCCGTTCAGTGGTCAGGACATATTTTTTCACGGTATCGTTGATTTTATTGGATTGGAAGGTCTTGTTCAGGGTAATAGACTGTGTGCCGTCTGCATTGGTCAGCGTTACAGTGCTGTCATCTGTCGGAATGAGCAGGGTTCCCAAATTGACAAAGGCATCTTCTGCCTGCACCGTACAGGGGTTACCGTTTTGAAGCGTATATTTTGTCGTGCCGTCACTGACCGTTACCTGATAAGCATACTTGCTATTATTCTGGTATGTGAACACGGCAGTATAGTTCACGGTGGTATTATTGACCTGACCGGACAATGTATACTGCTGTTCCTGTTCGAAATCCTCCACATCTACCTTCAGCTTATAGCCCGTAGCTTCCGGCGTATAGGGGTGTTCACTGCTGGGATAGGGGTGTCCGTCCTCATCCATCAGGTAACGCTCGATGGACTGGCCGGTAACGGCTTCGCGGTGGACATCTCTGTGCCGTATAAAGCAGAGTGCAGCAGATAGATCCACTGCTTATTATTGTCGGCACTGGTAACCATCGTTGGATTGCCCGTTTCCAAGTGATATTTGTCACTGCCCAAGGAAGCATACGGACTGCCGCTATAAGTAAGGGTCTTTATATAGTCTATCGGATAGAAATTGTTGAAGGTGCCGTCCTCGATAAACTCCATGAAGTCCTTCGGATTATACACATAATCTTCATCCAAATCCAGTTCCTCTGTCCACATATTCTCTGTGTAGAGGGTGGCACCGTACTTATATCGGCTGGTAACATCTCTTGAAATGCCGCTGGCCTGATTATCGTTATCATACAGTTTATTCGCTTGAGCCGTGGCGGGAATATCCGAAACCGGTGTTGGCTGGTTGGCCACCGCTGTGATACTGCCGTCAAGCTTTTGCTGATAGACATCAGAAAAATAGAAATCTTCCTGCCCTTCCACGCCGCTGAAGGGATAGGTGGCTTTGCCGTCTGTCAGCACTACCTGACCGTTGCTGTCTGTTTTGGGGGCATAGTACAGCCGAACGGGATTCTGGGCGTTCTGGTCGCCGTTATCCAGCCAGTTTTTGGTGAACATGGCACTGTTGCCGGGTCCCTGTGTCGGGTTGACAATCAGGTAACGGGTGATTTCGGGGTTATCGCCTTCGGGCGGCACACTGTCGAACCAATATCTGGGAGAACAGCCGTAGGTCGTCAGCTCACGCACTCTATAGATAATTTCACGGCCGGACTGGTCATACTTCGACACATGGAACTGCACCATACAGTTGCTGAAGGACGTATACGGACGGGTGGTGACGGTAAAGGATGTCGGAATCGTGGGGGCGTTGATGACATCCCCTTGTCTATTCTTCCATTCAAGGTTCGGATCCGACAAGGCCGTGTGCAGCCAATCCGATGCGTTATCAATGGTGTCTGGCACGTCAATGAGTGTCCAGTCGCCATTCCCGTTTTCATCGGGATTATGCACTACCTTATATTTGTACGGACTGCGGGGGTCAAGCGTCAGAGTGAAGGTGTTGTTCGGGTTATTGGTATCTGTAAAGACATACTGCGGCCCCTCATACGGGAAGTCAGACACCTTTTCTGCCCCGTAACCGATGGCACTGCGGGACTGCTGAACAAAAGAGGTACTGTCAAAATTGATGGTTGCGGGTGTTGCGGTGGAACCATCCGGCAGTTTTTCTGTCAGTGTCAAAGCTTGAACTGCCGTAGTGGGTGCTGTTCCATATTCCTTATAATAGCTCAGCGGGTCAAAGCCGTCCAACCCTGAGAAGGTTGACGGAACAGACGGCTGTGTAATGGGGGATGCGGCTCCTCTGAAATCATCCACCAAATCAATGGTGCCGGTATAGGTTTTGCCGTTGCCCGTGACAACTACATCATAGTCAGCATAGTTGCCTCTTTCATGCTGTGTCACCACTGCCGTATAGGTTTGACCGTTTTTGTCGTAGGTATAGGAATATTCAGCAATCGGGTCATCGTCAAATGCTTCGTTGAATTCCGCTTCGGTCAGGGCATGGTGGGCT
>CADCOZ010000389.1 GCA_902803125.1 uncultured Ruminococcus sp. | reverse complement strand
CTCCCTAAATTCGCTGACCTGACCACAATCAACATTATTATTTATTCGTTATTCTTTATTATTTATTTCTCCCCTCCCTACATTAGCTGAGTTTTGTTTGCCTGCGAAACTTTTGCGTTGACGGTTCAAAAATCTTTTCTCTCCGGTAAGATATGAAACCGGCTCTTACCTCCCATACAGCACAAAAGAGTCCCCGATTTGTTCTCCCTCAAAGCCTTTGCCATGTTTAACAAATTTCTGCAGGAAATTTTGGCGGCTGTCTTGGCTGTAAATCGGCTCTAATACCTTGACCTTTTCGGCACAATATACTATAATATATATGGATAGTGGTTCATTACATCAGCCGCACTATATATTGAATTTTTCAAAATTGTGCGACACTATTTCCCCTCTTTCTTTAGAAACTTTTGAAGGCGATTCAGGGACACCGAGCAATCGGTGTCCCTGAATTTTATCGCTGAATCAATGACAGACCGCACATCACAAAACGGTTTTGTGATGTGCGGTCTGTCGTTTTTACAGAAGATTTTTTGAAATTTTCATAGGGCGGGTATATTTTCGTTTCAAAAAGTAGCCAACACCGGTCAGCACAATCAGCACAAAACCAATTGCCAATTCTGTCAGCAGGGCCAACAGATAGGTATGATCCGCCAATCCGGAATTGATGATCCCAACCGCTTCCGACACAGCAATACCGCCGCCTTCCCGCTCAATAAACACGGCTGTTTCCCAGACCATCGCCGCATATTCCGATAGTGCATAGAACACCATAGCAATCACTGTACAAATGACACCGCTTTTTTTGGTGGCTCTTCGGCCCGTGACAACAAAGCCTGCAAAGGTCAGCACTGCTATTAAGATGCTCCAAACAGACCTGATCGGAAATATCTGATATAACAGCACGTTCAGCAAAGCCCCCAGCACCGCTCCAAAAACAGCCCCTAACAAGCCTGCCGCCATATTTTGCTGTTTTTTCTCAAAAAGATCCCGCCGCTTTTCATAAAGCCGCCGTTTGCGTGACACACAGGCATCACAAATCGGCATCATTTCCCGTCCGACCACATAAACGCCTGTTTTTCGCTGACGGCCGCAAACCCTGCACAGCGGCACTAACTTTTCACTTTTGCACAGCACGGTCATAAAATGCACCAGTGCCTTCAGTTCTTCTTTATCAATATCGGAAGCAATCGTCATTTTCATTTCCACGGTAATCTGCCGATGCTTAAAATTCACTCTGGCCACCGATTCTTTATGCTCATTCTGAAAGCCTTTCAGTTCCTCCCATACCGCCGCTGTATCGCCGCCACTGGCTCCGCACGACAGCCGCAGGGTATAGCGGCCTTCCTGCTCCCCGAATAAAATGATATTATGAAATCCTTCAAAGGTATTGAACGCCGTTTTTGTTTTTTCATGGTAACGATATCCCATGGTAATAATAAACTCCTGAAACTCGCTTTCCGTCAAACCTGTCACCACCTTATCCGGCCGTTTCTTTCCTTTTCCTTCAGACGATACTATTCTATCACACCTTATTTCGTTTTTCAACCTTTTAGATCTGATTCCCACGGAAATCCATTTCGTTCCATCAGCCTCCTGGGGGAACCCCTTTTCTGGCGAAAAAAGGGGACTTCCCCAACGGAAGTCCCCTGATACCCTCAAGGCTTGTTTTATGCTGTTTTCAAACCGCCACACTAACCACTCATAACGCAGTTGTCCTCTTAACATCGGGAAACCCTTTGCTGTCACAGCCTGTCATCAGCACTTTGCCAAAGGAAATAACCTGCTGTGCCATCCAATCAAAAGTTTCGCTCAAGCCTTTTCAAAGGCTTGCGGAGTCCAGAGGCAGAGCCTCTGGTAGGAGGTTCGGAGGGAGTGCGGGTGTCCGGTGGACACCTTGACCGCAGGTCAAAGCGCCCTGACCGAGCCGACAGGCAAGACCCAAAGCCCTCCAACACTGCACGGTTATTTGAGGACAAAGACACTGTGGGCGGGCATGGTGAGGGACTGACCGTCCAGTTTGATGGTGGCATCGTAGGCCGGAGCGCCGGCCATCTCATCGGCTGTGTTGTGGGCTAACATATAGCCGCGAACTTCGTTGACTTTGAAAGCATCTGTCGGAATGCTGACAGTGGCGGATTCGTCCCCTAAGTTATAAACTACCATGACGGAAGAACCTTCATAGGTGGATACAAAACCGGCGGTGCTGTCGTTCCCCAAAGTTACGGCTTTGACGGTGCCTCTGGCAATCTCCGGATTCTGGTTGCGAAGGGCAATGATCCGCTTGTAATAGGTCAGCAGCGATTCGCTGTCTTTCAGGGCTTCTTCTACCGATGTGGAAGGCTCATCACCCGGTGTACCGCCGGGAATCCGCTTAACATATCCCTCGGCTTCCTTGGAAACCCAATACATTCCTCTGCGGACATCCTGATCGGGCGGATTGGTGCCTTCCATGCCGATTTCTTCACCGTAGTAAATATAGGGGTTGCCGGGGGCTAAAATATACATCGCCGCCGCTAACCGCTGACGGGTACTGTTAATCATGAACTCGGCCGAACGAACCGTGTCATGGTTGGACAGGAATTTGGCATCAATCGCTGACGGGTTCTTTTCGGTGATTTGTGACTGCCATTTCTCAAGATAGGTCACATAGGTAGCCGCATCTTTGCCGTTGACATAAGAATTCAGCTTGCCGGTGGCACCCTGCAAAGAGAAATTGAACAGGCTGTCCAGACCGGATTTATAATAATCGGCAATCGTGTCGGGACTGTTCGCCCAGCATTCACCAACCATATAAACGTCTTCCTTCACCGTCTTGGCATAGTCATACAGCCATTTCAGATCCTCAATGGAACCGTCATGGTCATGCTGACCCTTCACGCCGTCTATGCTCTCAAACCACATAACGGCATCCAGACGGAACCCGTCAACACCCATATCCAGCCAATACTTCACGATTTTTTCCAGTTCGGCTCGCAGGTCGGGATTTTTCAGGTTCAGGTCGGGCATTTCTGAAACGAAATCGCTTTCATAGTACCAATCACCAACACCGGCCGATGTCCAGCCGTCAATGTTTTTGTTCTCTTCGAAGTGATAATACTGCATATAGCCGTCTGTTTTGCCTTTCTTCAGTTCTTCAATGGCCTTTTTGAACCACTCGT
>CADCOZ010000388.1 GCA_902803125.1 uncultured Ruminococcus sp. | reverse complement strand
CTCCCTAAATTCGCTGACTTTTGGCTCCTTTGAATATTATT
Source organism: uncultured Ruminococcus sp. (assembly GCA_902803125.1). GTDB lineage: Bacteria > Bacillota > Clostridia > Oscillospirales > Acutalibacteraceae > UBA1213. Next base: position 1,974 of record CADCOZ010000388.1, on the reverse strand, counting down.
CATTATTCGTTATTCATTATTCATTATTCACTATTTCTCCCCTTCCCGAAATTCGCTGACTTGATCTCCATCAACATTATTCATTTTTCAGTCTTCAGTCTTCAGTATTCATTATTTCTCAAAAAATCCCGATGCCACTGTCCTAAAAGCAGTCAGCATCGGGATTTCTATGTGTTAGCGTTAAGCGAAAAACCAAGGCATCATCAACACAAAAGTTTTTCGCAAGATTTTCAAAGGCTTGCGGAGTCCAGAGGCAAAGCCCTCCAACATTAGGGAAAGGTGCCGTAGGAGTGACGCATGGCGAACAGCAGACGAATATAGGATTCGTAATAGGGGATAAAAAGACCATTCTGTATGAGGTGCAGGATGGTCTTTTCGTCGGCCAAACGTATGGCTTGGACTTCTGAGGGCTGTGGACGGAGTTGACGGATGTCTATGTTCTCGGTGAGCAGATAGATGTCGTCAAAACCGTCCTCAAAATTGACCGTGAGGTGTGGACGCAGGGACGCTATCGGCCGGTGCAGTCCTAATTCTTCTGCCGTTTCCCGCTGAGCCGCTTCAGAAGATGTTTCGCCGGCGGATACCTGACCGCCGGCAGAAATGTCCCAAAGATTTGGAAAAATGCTCTTGTCAGACTGCCTTTGCTGAATCAGCATTTGCCCCTGTTCGTTGAACAGGACAATATGCACCACTACACGATAAGTATTCGGCGGTAATGGCTGTCCCCGTGGTATCGTTTGACCCAATGGCTGACGATTTCGGTCGTATAAATCAATATACTCCATGGCGGTCAGCTGTCCATTTTTTCGGCAATCTCGCCCTGCTTTTTATAGATGCTGTTGGCGGGAACGATGCCCCTGACCATAGAGAGCGGGTAAACCGTGGCACGGCGGCCAATGACTGTGCCGGGATTCAGCACAGAGTTACAGCCGATTTCTACATTGTCGCCGACAATCGCACCGAACTTTTTCAGTTCGGTGGCAAATTTATCGCCGTCAACGGGAATGGTCACCAGGCTTCTGTCGGATTTGAGATTCGATGTGATGGCACCCGCTCCTAAATGGGCTTTGAAGCCAAGAATCGAGTCACCGATGTAATTGTAATGCGGTACCTGTGCCTGATCAAAAATAATACAGTTTTTCAGCTCTGTGGAGTTGCCGATGACAGCCCCCTGCCCGACAACAGCACTGCCCCGTATAAAAGCACAGTGTCTGATTTCTGCATGATGACCGATAATCAGAGGTCCGTGCAGATAGGCTGTCGGAGCCACAACAGCTGTTTTGCTGACCCAAATATCCTCTGCGATACGGTCGTATTCTTCCGGTGAAAGCGTGGGACCTAACTGCAAAATGAACGCAGAAATCTTTGGCAGTGCTTCCCACGGATAGGTCAGACCGCTGAAAATATCGGCGGCTATCGTTTTAGATGTATCCAATAATTGATGAATGTACAAGGATGAATGCATAATGTGATAAATACCTCCTGTGACAAAATGCTTTTGAGCGTGTCCCTCTGTTATTCGGCGGGTGCTTCATCGTCCGGCAATTGATAAAAGCCCCATTGGTCATCACGGAACCGTCCGGCGGCAAAGGTAATGGTGCGGTGGTTGGCGGTGATCTGATAGACCGAAAAGCTGTAGGGACGCTTATCCGTGGGGTCGAGGACAATATCACAAATGCCAAGGGACTGCCATTTGTTGGCGAAAACATCTATGCCCTCAATACAAAAACGTCTGCCGTCCGATCGGCCGAGAAAAATATAATTCTTCATCTGTTACACTTCCTTTTGCGATGTCACCATGTTAAGAGGCCTCTTTGCTGTAAATAGGCACTGACCAATGCCACACAGCCTTCCACAGACAGAGTACCGCTGTTGATGCATAAATCGTAATTGTTGGGATTTCCCCATTGACCGGCGGCGTAATAGTTGTAATAATTGGCACGGGTCTTATCGGTTTTTCGAATGAGTGTTCGG
>CADCOZ010000387.1 GCA_902803125.1 uncultured Ruminococcus sp. | reverse complement strand
TTCCAAAAATCGTTGACTTTGTGACCAATCACATTATTCACTATTCGTTATTCATTATTCATTCATTCTCACCCTCCCGAAATTCGCTGACTTTGTGACCAATCACATTATTCATTTTTCAGTTTTCAGTATTCCGCTATCCACTATTCACTATTTTCCTACAGCCGTTCGACAAGGTTTTTGGATAAATGACATAAAGTTTAGAAATCTCCTTTTTTTCGTTGACATCAGAAAAAAGAAATGCTATAATCATGCATGATAAAATGAATAGAATGCTTATCCGGAGTGACGGAGGGAACAGGCCCTATGAAGTCCGACAACCTGCTTGCTTGTCAAGTAAGGTGCCAAATCCTGCGGTATGACCGAAAGATGAGTTCACAAGTATGTGCCGTTCGGTTTTGCCGAGCGGCTTTTTTTCGTCAAATTCGGATAGCGGCCATCCACCAAGGAAAGGAAAATGCAAACATGGCTCATTATCTCTTTACGTCAGAATCCGTGACAGAAGGACATCCCGACAAACTGTGTGACCGTATCTCCGATGCCATTTTAGATGCCTATCTGGCCGTTGACCCCCGTGCTCGTGTCGCCTGTGAAGTAACCGCCGCCACCGGTTTGGTTCATATTATGGGAGAGGTTTCCTCGGCCGCCGATATCAATATTGATAAGGTGGCTCGTGAGGCTATCTTGTCGGTCGGTTATGACCACCCCGACTGCTATTTTGACGGCAATTCCTGCGCCGTGATTACCTCGATTCACTCTCAGTCGCCCGATATTTCTATGGGTGTCAATGCTTCTTATGAGTTCCGTGACGATGAAAGCGATGCCCTTGACCGTATCGGTGCAGGCGATCAGGGCATTATGTTCGGCTTTGCGTGTGACGAAACCCCCGAACTCATGCCCCTGCCGATTTCATTGGCACATAAATTGGCCAAACGGCTGGCACAGGTGCGCAAAGATAATACCATCGGCTACCTGCGGCCGGACGGCAAAACTCAGGTTACCGTGGAATATGACGAAAACAACCGCCCTGTCCGCATTGATACGATTCTGATTTCCACACAGCATGATGAACGTGTCACACTGGAACAGATTCGCACGGATTTGGTGAAGGAAGTCATCACCCCCGTAATTCCTGCGGAGATTATGGACGAAAACACCCGTATTTTGGTCAATCCGACCGGACGTTTTGTCATCGGCGGTCCTGCCGGCGACAGCGGTCTGACCGGCCGCAAGATTATTGTGGATACCTACGGCGGCTATTCCCGTCACGGCGGCGGTGCCTTCTCCGGCAAAGACCCGACAAAGGTTGACAGAAGTGCGGCCTATGCGGCTCGTTATGTGGCAAAGAATATTGTGGCCGCCGGATTGGCTGCCAAGTGTGAGATTCAGCTGTCCTATGCCATCGGTGTAGCCAGACCCGTTTCGGTCATGGTAGAAACCTTCGGCACCGGCAAGGTAGCTTCTGATGTCCTGCAAAAGGCCGTTAACGATGTGTTTGACCTGCGTCCTGCCGCCATTATCGGACAGTTACAGCTCAACACCACCGTTTACCAGTCCCTGTCCGCTTACGGTCATATGGGACGGGAAGACCTCGGCGTTGCTTGGGAAAACACCGATAAAACAGAAGCCCTGTTGGCCGCTGTCAAAAAGTACCGGTAACCCCGTTTTACCCCGTCAGTTCCTTGGGGGAAACCTTTTTCTGGCGAAAAAAAGTTTTCCCCCAAACCCCCTTCCAAAATTTGCTGACTTTGACCTGCCGAAATGTTACCTTACACAAAATCATAACCCGAAATTTGGAAAATTGATTTCCGTGACTATTCTCTGCCTGCCGCACATCCGTCCGTCAGGCATCATGCAGAAAGACACGAAACCCTTGTGGGGGCTTCGTGTCTTTCTGTTTTTAGGGGTAACAATTAAAAAGGATTCATCAGAAAAAAGGTATCGGTTCGTTCTCTTATGGAAGCGGGTAAATAAGCTGTGTATATACTTTCTCACCCACTAATTTGAGATAATACACCTTATATTCAGACATTCTGCC
>CADCOZ010000386.1 GCA_902803125.1 uncultured Ruminococcus sp. | reverse complement strand
AGGGACAGCTTACAGGCACCCTGCTGGGGCGCACACCAGCCGATACCGTGTGTGAAACCGGAAATATCGCTGATTTGCTTTGCGTGTACCCATTTGCCTTCTTCCGGAATCGGAGCCGGCTCATGCTTTGCACCCTTGGCCACAGGGCACATCATTTCTACCTCTTTTGTGTAAATCATTTTAATCTCCTTTCGCATATCTGCCAAATAGACAGATGTCAAAAATATCAGGAGTATAATAGAAACTCAAAGAGCTGATTACTCTCCTGTCATATTGATTATAATATTTTTTTAGGAAAATTTCAACAGATTTTTGCGAATTTCCATGAATTATTTTTGAGGTTTGCCCTAAAGCCTTTCTTATTTTGCCGACAGATAATCCTCCGGACGGAAATAGGACGTGAACCACACTTCCGGTGCGGTAAATGTCTTTCCGTTCAAATACTGTAAGATACCGCCGTCTGTTGTAAAGCAGAACCGCAGTTTATAGGAATACAAAGCCTGATACTGATAGCCCATCTTTCGGTTAATCTCATTTTTGCCGTATTTGCCGTCCCCTAACAGCGGATGACCGATAGAAGCAAAATGCGCCCGAATCTGATGGGTGCGGCCGGTCAGCAGGTCAACCTCTGCCAGTGTGAACCGGTCACGCTCGGCTAAAACACGATACCGTGTCCGAATGGTCTTACCGTTAGGCGTTGGCTTGCGGGAAATATACACCCTGTTCTGCTGTTCGTTCTTCTCTAAATAGGCGGTCAGCAGGGCTTCCTTGGGTTCCATCAAACCAACGGCAATACACAAATAGGTCTTTTCCACTTCCCTATCTTTTAACTTCTGGTTCAGAATCCGCAGGGTTTCGGCATTCTTGGCGGCTATCACAATGCCGCCGGTGTTGCGGTCAATACGATTGACCAAAGCCGGTGCAAAAGAGTTTTCCGCTTTCGGGTCATAGGCTCCCTTGTCATACAAATAATGCTGTACTCTGGCAATCAGCGAATCAAAATGATAGGTGTCGTCCGGATGCACCAGCAGTCCCGGCTTTTTGTTCAGCAAAAGAAGGTTTTCGTCCTCATAGATAATATCCAGCTTGACAGGTGCCTTCAAAAAGTCATAAACATCTTCCGTTTCTTCAAAAAACTCGTCCTTGATATACAGTGTCAGCACGTCACCGGTTTGCAGACGGTCGGCTATTGCACAGCGTTTCCCGTTGAGCTTGATATACTTGGTGCGGATATATTTATACATCAGGGCTGTCGGCATATTCTTGAATCGCTTGGACAAAAATTTATCCAGCCGCTGTCCGCTGTCGTTTTCCTGTATGATAATCTCTCTCATGTGATCCTTCCTTCATTCGTCTTTCCCTATGGGACAAACTGTTCCGAAAAACAAAAACCCGTCACTTCCGTGACGGGAAAAATCTGCCGGTGGTGGGACTCGAACCCACACGCCCTTGCGGACAACAGATTTTGAGTCTGTCTCGTCTGCCAATTCCGACACACCGGCGTTTATCAAACTGCAAGAGTAATTATAGCGTACTTTTTACCGTTTGTCAAGAGAAAAAACAGCTTTTTGTCAAAAAACTGTCAAAATTTTTTTCTGCCCGAACAAAAGCGAGGACAAAGCCTATAACCGCAAAGCCTGTCCCCGCATGGCGTTATACTGTTTTTAGCTTTATCATAAAGGTACTGCCCTTTCCTTGGGTACTTGCAACGGAACACTCCCCATGATGCAGGGTAACAATCTGTCGAACAATGGCCAGTCCCAGACCGGAAACGCCTTTACCGCCCCGCTGACGGGATGTATAATACCTATCCCAGATATGTTCCTGTTCCTGTGGCGGGATACCTTTGCCGTAATCGGTCACCGACACGATGGCCTGCTGACCGTCTGTTGTGAGTGTTAACAGCACCTTTTTGCTGTCGCCGGTATGCCGTGCCGCATTATCCAGCAGGTTATACACCGCCCGTTCCAGACGAACGGCTTTGCCCATGACCATTACATTTGGCTGAATGTCCCGTTCCAGCACCAGTTTTTTCGGCTGATACAGCACATCAAAACTGTCGGCCGCACGGTTTAGCAGTAAGCTGAGATTGACCGGCTCAAAATCATGGTCGCTTTCCTCTGTCTGCAATTCGGAATACTCCAAAATCTCATTGACACAAGCAGTCAGGCGGTCGGCTTCTTTGATGATAACATTCAAATCGGAACGACACTGCTGTTCATCTGACCAAGAGATATCCTGTATCATTTCGGCATAGCCCTTAATCATGGTCAGCGGTGTGCGTAAATCATGGGATACATTCGCCATCAGTTCCATTTGAAAATTCCGTGCCGTGTTCAATTTTTCATTGGTCGTGTCCAACGTATCGCTGAGGGCATCCAGTTCCGCACAAAAGCCCTTGCGAAAACCGGCTGTATACTCTTTTTCGCCGAGCTGTTTAGCTTTTTCGGATAAATCATGTACCGGTCGGGCAAAGCGTTTGGCCAAGAACCACGACAAAACAAACGCAACCAGCACAGACAGCACCGTGACCCACATCAGCATACTGCTGAGAATGGAAGCCGCAGGACCCATAGTGTCTATGGTTACGCTGATATAGAGAATCAGCGGATCGTCCGCACCGTAATAGTCCATATAAGCACCATAGACATAGGAACTGTCGGTACTGTATGCAACGGTACCGCTTTCACTGGCGGTCAGCTGCTGCAAAAAAGTATCATAAGAGACCGGCAGCATACGGTATTCATTAAAACGCTGTTCCGGTTCTTTTTCCGTCATCATTTCGTCATTTTGCAGACGTTCCTGCCGTTCAAAGCCTTCACGAAACCGTCCTTTATTTTCTTTGAACTGGTCGGAGCTGTAATAGATTTTCCCGTTCTCGTCTGTGATATAAACCAAGAACGCATTATCATGGGTTATCTCATCAATCAGACGGTTAATATCCGGCTGTGTGCCGCTGCTGATAATCTGTCGGGCGGCCTCCTGCGTGTTGCGGATCAGCATGGCGTTATAGAAATTCTGCAAAAAGACAATTTGCAGCAGCCACAGCACCGAAAAGATGATTGCCGTAAAAATCACAAAATATAGCCAGAGTTTAGACTGAAAGGACTTGAAAATTTTACGTTTCTTCAAATTTATATCCCGCCCCTCGAATGGTATGGATATAATCCCGATACTTGCCCAACTTATTTCTCAGCAGTTTAATTTGCCAGTCGACCGTTCGGTCATCGCCGAAATAATCATAGCCCCAGACCTGATTCAGCAGTTTATCACGGGACAGCACAATGCCTTTATGCTGCATAAAACACAGCAGTAAACCATATTCTTTGGCGGTCAGTTCTGTTCGCTCTCCGTCCACATACAGTTCATGTCCCAGGGTATCCAGTTCCAAACCGGCGGCTTTGAGGCGTTGATTCTGTTCGGCTGACGGTACTTTATGGCGGCGGATAATTACGCCTGCTCTGGCCATCAATTCCTTGGGCGAAAACGGCTTGGTGACATAATCATCCACCCCCACCTCGAACCCGAACAGCTTATCATACTCTGTACCCCGTGCCGACAGCATCAGCACCGGAATATCCTTAAACGCATGAATTTTCTTACACGCCGTAAAGCCGTCCGTATCGGGCATCATCACGTCCATAATAATCAAGTCAAAATCTTCCTGACGGCACAGTTCAATGGCTTCCCTGCCGTCACCGGCCGTTGTCGTTTCGTATCCCTCCCGCTGTGCATAACGGGCAATCATCTGCACGATATCCGGCTCATCATCACAAATCAATATCTTTGCCATCCTCATCAACTCCTTATGGTTGGGGCTTTGCCCCAAACCCCATTGGGGGAACCCCTTTTCTAGCGAAAAAAGGGGTTCCCCCAAGCCCTCTCCCGAAATTCGCTGTGTTTTTTGCAGGAAAGGATTTAGTATCTTGCCGCAACGAAAAAACACATCAGACATCACCGCATGGCAGGTATTTTGCCTTCGGGGAAAGAACTATCACATTCGTCAACACAAAAGTT
>CADCOZ010000385.1 GCA_902803125.1 uncultured Ruminococcus sp. | reverse complement strand
GTACTCAGCATTCGTGACAACGTGAGAAAAGAAGCTATTGATGCTATCAAGGAAGTACAGAATGCCGGTATTCAGGTTGTCATGGTAACCGGCGACAGAAAAGAAACTGCTGTGGCCATCGCGAAAGAAGCCGGTCTGCTGACAGCTAAAGATGATGTGGCTTTGACCTCCGGTGAACTGGCAGAAAAGACCGATGATGAGCTGAAAGAAATCATGCCGCACCTGCGTGTCGTATCCAGAGCCTTGCCGACTGACAAGAGCCGTCTGGTTAGAATCGCTCAGGAAATGGAATATGTTGTCGGTATGACAGGTGACGGCGTTAACGACTCGCCCGCACTGAAGAAAGCCGATGTCGGCTTTGCGATGGGCAGCGGTACGGAAGTGGCCAAGGAAGCTGGTGACATCACCATTCTGGACGACAACTTCCTGTCCATTGAAAAGGCTATTCTCTACGGCAGAACCATGTTCAAGAGTATTCGTAAGTTCCTGATCTTCCAGCTGACCGTTAACGTGGCGGCCGTACTGATTTGTTTCCTTGGTCCGCTCCTCGGTGTCAATGTGGCGCTGACGGTTGTGCAGCTGCTGCTGATCAATCTGGCTATGGATACACTGGCGGCTATTGCCTTCGGCAGTGAGCCGGCTTTGAAGGAATATATGAAAGACAAGCCCGTGCCGAGAAAAGAAAGTATTGTTACCAAAAAGATGTTCACCCAGATCCTTATCGGTGCCTTGTATATCACATTCATCTGCCTTGGCATTCTGTTCATTCCGGTGATGATGAGCTGGTTCGGTGATGCAGGAAAGATTTTGGCAGAGGACGGCCGACCGGTTTATCTGTGTTCCGCTGTATTCGCTACCTTTATGATGGCGATTACCTGGAACGGCTTCAATGCCCGCACCGAACACATCAATGTGTTTGAGCATATTGGCAGAAACAAGACGTTCCTGATTGTTATGGCGGTCATTTTCCTGATGCAGTTCATTTTCGTCACCTTCGGCGGCGACTTCCTGGGCGTTCATGCACTGGAGCCGATCCACTGGTGCATCTGCATTGGCCTGTCTATTCTCATCATTCCGCTGGATATCATTCGCAAGCTGATTACCAAGGCTTTCAGCAACAAATAAGGCGTTGTTTCCGTAAATAACGGGGCGGTTCGCCGTCCCGTTCATAATAATCATTTTATTTCAGGAGGTAAATACCATGGCAGTAAATTTATCCAAAGGACAGAAAGTTGACCTGACAAAAACCAACCCCGGTTTGTCAAAGATTATCGTCGGACTTGGCTGGGACACCAACAAGTATGACGGCGGCTTTGATTTCGACCTCGATGCTTCCGCTTTCCTGTGCGATATGAACGGCAAAGTGCAGAGCGATGCCGACTTCATTTTCTACAGCAACACCAAGCACGCTTCCGGTGCCGTTGAGCATACCGGCGACAATAAGACCGGTTCCGGCGAAGGCGATGACGAAGTAATCAAAGTTGATCTGGCTCTCGTTCCCCAGAATGTCAGCAGAATTGCTTTCACCGTTACCATTTACGAGGCAGAACAGCGCCATCAGAACTTTGGACAGGTCAGCAACGCTTATATTCACATTCTGGATCAGGTTTCCGGTCAGGAAATTATCCGTTATGACCTCGGCGAGGACTTCTCCATTGAAACAGCTGTTGTTGTTGGCGAACTGTATCGTCACAACGGCGAATGGAAGTTCAACGCTATCGGCAGCGGTTTCCAGGGCGGTTTGTATGCACTGTGCCAGAACTTTGGTGTAAACGTATAAGGCGTTTGAAAGTGAAGGTGTCATATGGCTGTTAATTTGCAGAAAGGCCAGAAGGTTGAACTGCGGAAGTCGACCGGCGGGGCGTTGACCCGTGTTATTGTCGGTCTTGGCTGGGATGAGGTGAAGGTCAGCAAGGGCTTTTTCCTGAAGAAAAACAAACAGGAAATTGACTGTGATGCGTCTGCTTTTCTGTTGCGGGACGATCATCTGGTTTCCTCTAATGACGTTGTTTACTTTGGCAACACCTCCCACGAAACCGGCTGTGTCAGACATATGGGCGACAACCTGACAGGCGGTGCCGGAGAAAGAAACGATGACGAACAAATCGTTGTGGATTTGCAGGCACTGCCCATGCAGTACAATAAACTGGTGTTTGTGGTCAATATCTATCAGGCAAAGGAACGCAAGCAGCATTTCGGTATGCTTCAGAATGCGTATATCCGCATTTGTGATGATGCCGGTCAGGAGCTGTGCAGATATCCGCTGAATGACAATTATCAGGGTATGACGGCGATGATCTTTGGCGAATTGTACCGTTATAACGGCACATGGAAATTTAATGCCATCGGTCAGCCGACAACGGATAACAGTGTGGCCGAGATGACAAAAAGATTTCGCTGATCGTTAGCGGACAGTAACAAGACTTCTTCGGAAGTTTTCGAGGAAGTCAAATACAGAACAGAGTAGAAATTATTTTGCGTGATTTCTGCTCTGTTTTTGTATGATAGCAGAAATCACGGAACAGAAATGGCAAGGAGACGGTGAAGATGAACAAAACTTTAGAGAAGAATTTGGACACTCTGTATGAATTATGTGATAAAGCGGAGTCGCTTCCGATGAGTGTTAAAAGCAGTTACGGTTCCTACCGTCAATCCCTGAAAGCAGAGTTTGAAGGGGTTATCGGCTATTTGCTGATCCAAACAACCATTGACGAAAAAGAAACCGTGGCCTTTACACGGGACTGCCTGAATCCTCGTGCCGAAGCCGCCGAAATGAAAAAGCGGACAGCAGATTATCCGCTGAAAGGCAATTTGAAACGGGGTACCTTGGAACTGCTGGACTTTTTTATCATTTTGGATAATAAAATGCGTGACAACGACAGCCACTATAATAGTTCGGTGTCACATTTGTTATACCTGCTGTTGTTTCAGGTGCTGTTGGAGCTGTTCAAGAGCCTGAAAAAATGTCCGGATCAGGCCGTGGCAGAGGCAGACGACTTCTTGAAAAAGATGCTGCATCACCTGACACAGGGATTGAATTTTTCTATTCAGGCCAACAAGGTAACCCTGAAGGAAATGCTGGAACAGGAAAAAGACAGTGACGAGGACGATGACGAGGAACTCCCTGAAAAACAGCCGGAGGTAACAGAAACCCTTGAAGAACTGTTAGCCCAATTGCAGGCGTTAACGGGACTGGAAGCGGTCAAGAAAGATGTCAATTCGATGATCAATATGCTGAAAATCCAGCAGATTCGCCAGCAAAGGGGCATGAAGTCCACGCCGATGTCCCTGCACATGGTGTTTTACGGCAATCCCGGCACCGGCAAAACCACTGTGGCTCGGCTGATTGCCAAGATATACTATCGGTTAGGGGTGTTATCCAAAGGACATCTGATTGAAACGGACAGAGCCGGTTTGGTGGGCAGTTATGTGGGACATACCGCCCTCAAGGTCAAAAAAGTGGTGAAGCAGGCGATGGGCGGCATTCTGTTTATTGATGAAGCCTATACCCTGACCAGAAACCAGAGCGGCAACGATTTCGGACAGGAAGCGGTGGATACCCTGCTCAAATGCATGGAGGATCGCCGCAATGATTTGATTGTGATTGTAGCGGGCTATCCGGAGCTGATGACGCAGTTTATCAGTTCCAATCCCGGTTTGCAGTCCCGTTTCAATAAGTACATTAACTTTGTGGATTATAAGCCCAATGAACTGCTGGCCATTTTTGAGTCGATGTGTCATCAGCAGGGCTATCAGCTGTCGGATAAGGCCAAGGCTACGGCGAAAAACTACTTTGTCAATCTGTACGAAAACAGAGATGAAAATTTCGCCAACGGCCGTGATGTCCGCAACTATTTTGAGAAGGCAATTGCCCGACAAGCCAACCGTTTGGCACTGCGTTCCAACTGGACAAATGACCAACTCGCCCGCATTGAAGCGGTGGATCTCAGCGATAACCTGTCGTCAGCCTATGAAGAAGAGGTTCAGCAGGAACAAAAAGCTGCCGCTTTGCCGATTCTCTCCAACGGTCGGGAACTTCGTGCGGGAGAACGGGTGGATATGGCCGCCTATGCGGACAAAACCCTGACGGTACGCCTTCACTATGAACGGCTGGGGGCGGGTATCGAACTGGACGGCTACGCTTTTCTGCTAGGTCAAAACGGAAAGGTGCTGTCGGACAACGACCTGATTTTCTTCGGACAGGAAGAATCGGCAGACGGTTCCGTCAAAGCCGATACCATAGCGATGTACCCGTCCATTGTCATACAACTCAGAAAGGTGTCGCCGGTCTATGAAAAGATTTCGGTGTGCTTCTCGGCCTATGGAGAAGACGACCTGCTGAACTTTACCAAGGTGGTCAAGCCCGTGATTCAGGTGATTTGTGACGGACAGGAACTTTATCACCTGCCGCTGAGCCATTTATCGAGGGAAAAATGTCTGGTGGGTCTGGAACTGTATTTACATAGAGGAAGTTGGAAGATGAAAGCAGTAGGGGCCGGCTATAACGGAAAACTGCGTACCCTCTGCGAAAGTTTTGGTGTAGAAATCGAGTGAAGAGAATGGTAAGAATTTGGTTGAATCATTGGTTCAGCTCTATTTATCGGCTGATTGAGCGGATGAAGCAGGAGCATGACGATTATTATGTGATTGGAACGAACGAAAGAGAATATGCGGTGTACCGTCTGCTGTGTGACGAATGGTACCAAGAGCCGGTTTTGTCGGAGGAGGACTATGCCGCCTATTGTTTGAAGTTCTGTCAGGAGCATCAGGTGCAGGTGTTTGTACCCCGCCGCAAGATGTTAGCCATCAGTCGGCACAAGGCAGAGTTTGAAGCCATCGGCGTGAAGGTACTGGTGGATGAAGCCGACCTGATTGACCGCCTGAATTACAAGACGAAGGCGTATGAATGGCTGAGCCGTGTAGAAAGCCTGCACATTCCCCCGTACGAGCGGGTCACGACCGTGCGGGAATTTGTAGCGGCATATGAACATTTAACACAAACCTATCGGCAGGTATGTTTTAAGTTTGAGCATGACGAAGGCGGGCTGAGTTTTCGCTTGATTGACAATGAGCGGCGGGGCTATGCGGCACTGTTCAAGCCGCAGACAGCCCGCATAACGCTGGACAGTGCGGTAGCGGCACTGTCGGAGGTAGACACCTTCAGTCCGATATTGGTCATGCCGTATTTATCGGGAGCGGAAGTGAGCGTTGACTGTCTGCACACACCTGCCGGCCTCATCATGGTACCCCGCATCAAAGCGGTATCCCGCACAGAACGGATTGTCTATCAAGAGGACATCCTGCAAATGTGCCGTGACCTGTGGGAGGTGTGTCCGCTTGAATGTCCGTTCAACGTCCAGTTCAAATATCTGGGCAACACCCCCTATTTTTTGGAGGTCAACACCCGCTTGTCGGGCGGAGCCCACATGGTCTGCGAAGCAGAAGGCATCAACCTTCTGGAAATCGCCGTCATGCAGTTGCTCGGACAAACCAAGGACTGGCACCTCAACCCCACCCCCAAACTCGTCAGCTACG
>CADCOZ010000384.1 GCA_902803125.1 uncultured Ruminococcus sp. | reverse complement strand
GTGTGCCGGAGTTTATGCGGAGAAATGCCGCGGCTGCCCATTCCCGCCCTTTTCATACAGCGGTCAATCACATACTGCACCCCCTTGGGGGTCATGCGGCCTTTCTTCTGACTAATGAACAGAGGATTTTTATCCTTGGCTTCTTCCTCATCCCGAACGGCCATATAACGCTCGAGGGCATCCATGCAGGCATCATTCAGATAGAGTACCCTCTCTTTGTTGCCCTTGCCTCTGACGGTCAGAATATGCTCACTGTTGATATCTGACAGATTGATGCCGCACAGCTCCGAAACACGCAGGCCGCAGTTCAGAAAAAACACCACAATACAGTAATCTCGTTCTTTATGCCTGCCGTCAATGGTATCCAGAAGCTGTAGGCTTTCTGTCAGCGTCAGATACTTGGGCAGTTGTTTGGGGAGTTTGGGAGTGGATAATGCGTCGGTCGGGTTATGCGAAATTTTTTGTGTCTTAACAGCATAGTAATTAAAAAATTGCCGCAAGGCCGATGTTTTTCTGGCTCTTGTTCGATTGTTATTGTGTCTGTCCTGCTGGCAGTAGTTCATGAATAGAACGATTTCCGAAAAGCTGACCGACTCTACCATGTTGATATCGACAATCGAAAGGTCAATTTCCTCATCGGGAACTTCCTCTTTGAGCAGACCTCTGTCTTTGATCAGGAAGCGAAAGAATATCTTCAAATCAACGTAGTATTCATCTACCGTTAAAGATGACCTGCCCTGTATGGTTTCGGCATAGTTCAAAAACTCCAGCAAAACCGGCGGTGCTTCTTTAGCATACTCTGTTCGCATATTCGCCACTCCTATTTGGCTTATTTCAATTGGAAGGTTAATTTCACGGGATTGTGGTCGCTGTAAGCAAACTGCGTATCAATCACGTCCATATAAGTTGTTTCGATATTATCGGAAATGATAAAACCGTCAACGGTGAGTACAAAACAGTCCTCGTTATAGGGCTTGTCGGAATTACGGCAGGAAGGAACCGTCATGCCGCTTTGATAATCGGTCAGCTTTATAAAATGCTCCGGTATCAAGTCATCCGGAAAAGCAGCCGCCCATGTATATTGTGCCGGCACTTCCTTATTGAACAGTTCTTTAGAATTGCCGACAAAATCATGGTTGAAATCGCCGCCGCAAATCACATAATTACCCTTTTCATATTCCTTTTTCATGTCATCAAACAGCATAGTTAACTGTTGCTTCTGCAAATCGCCGTCTGTTCCATACGCAGAGGTATGCACATTGAAAAGGATAAGTTCTTTGTCGTTCTCGGCAGGCAGGCGGTTCACGGAATAACAGCGGTCAAGGTCGATAAACTTGGAAAAGGACTCAGATATCGGCAGACTGCGTCTGACAGCGGAGGTCATCTGTGTATCGCTGAGTGTCAGCAAGCCGGCATTGGAAGAACCGTGCGGCTGATAAAACGGATAGAACAGAAAGGCGGAATGGTAGTTCACCGCAAAGGAAGAAGCGGTATTTTCAAAAGACGCACGTATTCGTGCCAACTCGTCCACATGGTAACTGCGGGTAGAGTTGAAGTCCACTTCCTGTATCATCATGAAATTCGCATGATGTTCCTTCAGCAGTTCAATATCCTTGTCGATGCAGTGGATAACACTTTCTTTGGAGCTTGCCCAAGACTGTGTACCACCATCCATAAAAAAGGTGAAATCCGGTGTATAGGCTCCAAACCCGATGTTATAGGTAATGATCGTGTAGTCCGTTCCCAAACGGACAGCATTTTCTTCTACAGTTCCCTCTACTATGGTTAGCGGCTGATTGTCCTCGATACGCTGATAGCTTAAGAGTACATAGGCAACATAGATAAGTATCACTGCCAACAGGGATGCCAAGATAATCAGCGGGATTTTCCACCACAGCTTGCTTTTTCGTTTTTTCTTCTCCATCACGATGCTTCCTTTCTAAATTGATTGTATCCTATTCTATCAGCGTCAGCTGAATGCGGAAGGAAATGGTTCGGACAGTTGACAGTTCATCGAACCGAATGACATACGCTAACTTATCCCTGTCGATATCCACAATTATTCCGCTGCCCAACACCTTATGCCGCACACGCTGTCCAACGGTGAGGCAATCGATTTCTGCCTGTTGTTGCCAAACTTGTTCCGACCGCTGGAAATAGGCTTGTGCCTCTTTCATCAGACTTTCCTGCGGCGGATGGGTAAAGTGCAGTAACGAGGGGTCAATATCCAACAGGAACCTTGACGGATAACGGGGTGAACTGTCGAAATGATGCCCTTCGGCTTCTGTGAGGAACAACTGTTTTTCCGCTCGTGTCATCGCCACAAACGCCAGCCGCCGTTCTTCTTCCATGCGTTCCAGCGTATTGGTTTTTTGGGAAGGAAATACCCCTTCATTCAGACCGCACAAAAACACATACGGAAATTCCAGTCCTTTGGCGGCATGAACCGTCATCAGGCGTACCCTGTCCCCTTTTTCCTGACGGTCATTCCCGCTGTACAAGGCAATATGAGCCAAATAATGTTCCAGCAAACTCTCTTCGCCGCAGGACGTTTCGTAATCAAAAACCGACTGTTTCAGTTCAGCCAAATTATCCAGCCGTTCC
>CADCOZ010000383.1 GCA_902803125.1 uncultured Ruminococcus sp. | reverse complement strand
CCAATTACCAGGGGAATTTCATCCAGGTGGCGTATTCTTTCAGGCCGTGGGCGTTTTCGTTAAGGCCGTAGTAGAAGTGGAGATAGGACAAGGCAAGGACAAGAACAAGGAAGCCGACGGAAAGCAGGGTGCGGGCTTTGGGAGAGGTCCAGTCAATCGTTCGTTCGCCGGCTGTGGTGTAGTGGATGCCTTTGGTCTTGAGAGAACGGAAAATGACCGGTGCCAACAACATCATGAAAATGATGAAGTAATACGACAACCGCTCTATAATACTGTGCTTGGACATGGTAACCATCATAATCGTGCCAATCAGCGTTAGGTTAATCAAATACTTGTTCTCGTTGGTTAGGTTGATCGTTTCGGTTTTGACCAGCAGGAAGGCCGTTATCGTCAGGAACAGCGGCAGAATGGCGTAAACGAACGAAACACCCTCCACAATAAAAATCGACCCTTTGTATTCCTCGTGATAGAAATTCATGACCAGACCGAGCAGGTTCGTGGAGGCCGTATAGAACCAGAGCAGGAAGAAACCGTATATCAGCAGTTCCTTGAGGTTCGGCTTCATCTTGACCAACAAATAAACCGGAATCATGAACAGCACGGTTTGATGGAAGAAGGACGCAAACACAATAATCACAGCGTACCAGATGAACTTGTTATGCTTCAGGAAGTGCCAAGCCAGCATCAGCAGGGAAACTGCAATCATCTGCCGCAGGAAATTCATGCTCATGAAGTACATGAACAGATTCACATATAAAATCGTGGACAGCCACGGCATGGACGAGTTCTTATAAATAAATATTACCGCCGGCAGGATGGCCAGAACCGAAAGAATAATCATGTACCATTGGTAATCCATACCGGGAATAATGCCCAGCAGTTTGGTGAAAAGCACAAAGCCAAATTCCCAGTCCATATACGACAGCGTTTCAAAACCGGTGGACGCCATGTTGCGGAAGCCGACAGCGTACATATTATAGTCATAACCAACGCCTTTGCGGAACGCCATCAGCACAAACAGCATACTGAACGCCAGCAAAAGGAAGATGAGATTCTTTGAACGGGACGGCTTATGAAAACACAGCAGTGCCGCTAATCCCAACAGTATGGCATTGATGATAGTAAAGAATTCCAATCACAACATCTCCTAATCTGAAAATATAGCTATCGGGCATTTTTAGAAAAAATACACTTGACCAGCGTCTTGAACAAAATCTTGATATCAAACGGCACCGACCAATGCTCGATATAATAAATATCATACTTGATGCGTTCCTCAATCGACGTATCATTTCCCCGCAAGTCGTTGACCTGCGCCCAGCCGGTCATGCCGGGCTTGATATAATGCTTGACCATATACAGCGGAATGGAATGGCGGTACTGCTTGACATAATACGGTATTTCGGGACGAGGCCCCACCAGACTCATCTCCCCTTTGATGACGTTGACCAGCTGGGGCAGTTCGTCAATGCTGTATTTGCGGATAAACCGTCCGAATCTGGTACAGCGGGGATCATTTTTTTCTGTGGAAGAGAGATCCCCTTCCGTTTCCACCCGCATGGAGCGGAACTTATACATCATAAAAGGCCGCTGTCCCAAGCCAACACGCTTCTGCTTAAAGATAATATTCCCCGGTGAAGTTGCTTTGATGATAATGGCCGTTATCAGCATCAGCGGCGACAGCAGAATTAGCATTAGAACGGATACGACAATATCCAGCGTCCGCTTGATGAATTTATTCAGCGTTCTGTCCAGCGGCACCCGCCGCATACTCATGACCGGAATGCCGTCAAAACTGCCGATATAAATACGGGACGAAAAGCTGGAAAACATATTCGGAATAATCGAAAACTTCACACCCCACCGCTCACAAATGGCAATCAGGTGTTCCATATAGGGCTGGGACTTATCCGACAGCATAATCAGGGCTTCGTCCGGCAAAGCGGTGTTGAAATATTTGGACACCTGTTTATAATTGCCCAAATACGGCAGACCCAACTGAGAACGGGGGGCCGTGTTGAAATAGCCGGCAATCTCATAGCCTAAGTCGGGCGATGACCGAATCTTTTCAATAAAATTTTCGGTACAGTCATTGATGCCAATCAGCACAATATACTTTTTATTATAGCCCTTTTTCCGCATATGCCGCAGAAAGCGGCGGAGTAAAAACCGATACAGAATCGAAATACTGCATTCAATGAAAAAATAGAGCATTAGTATCAGCTGGAAGCGTTCCAGCTGTGACGCAACGAGGGAAACGGTTACCAGAATCACAAAGACGGCCAATCCCGCCTTTAGGATATTCAGCACCTCATGGATAAAAACTGTGGAACGATAGG
Organism: uncultured Ruminococcus sp.; assembly: GCA_902803125.1. Lineage (GTDB taxonomy): Bacteria > Bacillota > Clostridia > Oscillospirales > Acutalibacteraceae > UBA1213. The sequence continues at coordinate 3,903 of CADCOZ010000383.1, read as the reverse complement.
AGCGGTACAAATCACACGCTCGATTGCACAGTATCTGTACAGCCGCCACAATAGTGGGCAGCAGCACCATCAGCACTATATCATGGGGCCAATCGGCTAAAATATCTGTATGAAAGAATACCAGCAGTACAAAATACGCACCAATACTGCTGACGGCACTGATAACAATATCCATCACAATATGTACAGCGTTCAGACTGCTTTGATATTGTTTTATCATGCACTTTCACCACCTCAAGACCGCCGGCCAACGGATTGAATGCAAAATCCATAAGCCGCCATAATACTTATTGTAAACGATGAAATGCACTTAGTCAATAACTTTTTCAGGAAGTACAGATAAAACTTTCCGTTTTATTTTTTGGGACAAGAGGCTATCACCTATCAGGCTTTTATGTTCAGTCCAATCGTTTCCTCTGTGTACAGAAAACCAAAAACCGGTCAGCACGAGCCGGAAAAACGCCGCAGTTCCTTTCTCCCCTGCCGTGCAGAAGCCCCCCACAAAACGGTCAACAGGCTGTCCGGCCGCAAAACGTGACAGATTTTTTTGCGTTTTGGATAGCCATAGACAAAAAATCAGCCGGCAGACTATCTTTACGACCGTCTGCCGACTTCTTTTCAAGTTTTGTTTGTTCTGCTCTGTACAGCTTGTTTCTGTCCGCACATGGCGGTGAAACGGAACTGTCAAGAGATTAGCCAACGCTAACAGTGCTGACAGCACTGGCCAAATTGCTGGCCATATCGCTGGCCGTGCTGGCCAGTTCACTCGCCAGTGTGCTGGCCAAGTTGCCGGCCACACCAACAGCCGCCAAAGCACACATGGTGCAGGCAAAACCAATACCGGAAAGTACTATACCAATGATGGAAAGTACCATACCGGCTGTGCCAAGACCGCTCGGCTCACCCATCTGAATGGCTGCTTTTCTTCCCTTCACAGAAAGAACAATACCGACGATACCGCACACCAATGCAAAAATAGCACCATAACCAAACCATGCAAACACACATGCGATAATACCCAGAACCAAACCTGCGATTGACATACCCTTACTGTTATTCATCACATTTCACCTCCTAATTGCCACCGAACCTGCCACTCCTCATGAACACCCGGTGAACTTGTCTATAATTGTAGCAATTTGGCAGGATTTTGTCAAGAGATAATCGGGGCTTTTTCTCAGAAATAGATAAAAACAGCAACCATAACCAAAAATAACCCCCGATAGACCATCTTCTTCAACAGTCTGTCGGGGGTTATTGTCGCCTATGATGCGATTCTTCCGTCATTCTTCCCGATGCGGCACCACATACAAAGTTTTTTGATTGGTATAAATAACCCGTCCGGGCTTGGCACCCGGCGGTTTGCTGACATAGCGGATTTGGGTATAATCCACCGGCACACGTCCCGCTTCCCTTGCTTTGCTGTGTGCGGCGGCTAAAGAGGCCGCCAATAGAACAGCGGCTTCGTCCGGCTGGCGTCCCTCGGTCAAAATCACTACATGAGAACCGGGAATGTCCTTTGTGTGAAACCACCAATCACTTTTGCGGGCATATTTCAGCGTCAGCTGGTCGTTTTGCTTATTATTGCGTCCGACTAAGATAACAAAGCCGCTGTCCGAACGAAACTGAAGCGGCGGCAAGGCACTGACTGTCTTGGCTTTTCTGCCCTTGGCTTTCAGATACCCCTGTTCCGTGAGTTCTGCCCGAATTTCGTCCAACTCCCGCACACTCGCCGCACGGGATAAGCTGTCCATGACAGAGGAAATATAATCCAGTTCTTCCTCAGCTTTGGCAATCTGTACCTGCAAAACCTGTTCGGCGGTTTTGGCTTTGCGGTAGTTTTTATAGTACCGCTGTGCATTGACCGAAGGCGATAGGGACGGATCCAGCGGAATGGTGATTTCCGTCAATGCTTCGTCATAGAAATTCTCTGCCCGCAGTTCGGCCGCTCCCTTGACCAGACGGTACAGATTCGCCTGAATAATATCGCCGCAGATACGCCAATGTTCCCGTTCGGCACAGGCCGCCAATTCGTCCTTTTGAATATAGATCTTCTTAATCAGACGGGTGGCGGTGGTATTCAGCAGACGATTGAGGTCTTCTGCCTTTCGCCGCATGGTTTCCAGAGCGTCCCGCTTGGCATAGTAGCGATCCAGCAGTTCGCAGAAAGTCCCTTCTTCCCGAAAAGAACGTCCGCTCCCATACTGCTGAATGTCCTCAAAGGTAAAGTCAATCGGCTTTTTGGCTTCGTTGATGATCATTGTCGGCTGACCGCTGCCTTCTCGTATGGTTTTGATACTGCGTTTGAGAAAGAACCGCAGACGGGACAGCAGTTCCTCGTCCAGTTCATGAGAAAAAACATCCCGTCCCCTTCCGGTCAGGTGTTCCCATTCCCGACAAAGAATCGGTGAAACCCCCTGCACCACCGACAGCAGTGCCTTGGAAAGCGGCTGATTTTTCGGCAAACGCTGTACCGCTTCGATGATATCGTCCGCATCTTTGTCCAGTACACATAATTTATCCTGTTGGGGCGGCAGGGTATAGGGCAGTCCCGGCAGAATCAGCCGCTGGGACGACATGGAAGCATCCACCCGCCGAAACGCATCTATCACGCAGTTCTGCCCGTCAATAAACACAATGTTGCTGTACTGTCCCATAATTTCAACCGCCAAGGTCATTTCGCACAGGTCACCCAATTCATTGGTGCCTTCAAACACCAACAGCAATACTCTTTCCAGAGCCGGCTGACGAATCTCCCGCAGTCTGGCTCCGGACAGCTTTTTCCGCAAAAGCATACACAGCATCGGCGGCACCTTGGGGTTTTCGGGTGTCATGGCGGTCAGATTGATTCTTGCACTGCCGGCTCGTGCCGACAACAGCAGTTTCTTACTGCCTTCCCTTGAACGCAGGGACAGAATCAGCTCATCTTTTGACGGCTGATAGATTTTATCCACTTTGGTGTTCAGAATCTGTTCTTCCAGTTCTATTTTAATATGTCGTAAAAATGCTCCGTCAAGTGCCATAGTTCCTCCTGTCACTCACAGATAGCGGATACCGTCCGTATCTGTTTCTGCCTGTAAAAATTCTGTTCCGTTAAAGCGTTCCCGCAGTTGCCGCACCAGTTTGGGAATGATGCAGTCCTCGGAACCGAAATGTCCCAAGTCCAAAACAGCGATGTCATAATCCTGTGCCAACAGGATTTGGTGGTGCTTGATTTCACCCGTCACAATAGCCCTTGCTCCGCATTTTATCGCCAACGGTACATTACTGCCGCCTGCTCCGCAAGATACCAGCACACGGCGGATTGGCCACTCCTTATTGCCAAGGCTTACACCCATATCCGCATAACGCAGTCCCGGCAGCCGGAGCCTTTCCTTCAGATGTGCCGCCAAGGCTCGACAAGTCATTTCCTTCTCCAGTTCTCCCAATAAGGCACAATCCTTGTCGAACCGCTGACACGGTATCACACCGATTGCTTCGGCCAAAGTATCATTCACCCCGCCGACGGCGATATCTAAATTAGTATGGGCCGACACTACGGTAATACCGTATAGTGCCGCCAAATAAGGGGCTGACCGACTGTCAAGCACCCGGAGCGGGTCAAAGATAATCGGATGATGCGTTATGACGATGCTGGCGTTAAGCCGAGCTGCTTCCCGTATTACTGCACTGGTGGCATCCAGTGCCACCAGCACCTTGTTGGACACAGTCTGTTCATCTCCCACCAACAGCCCTGCATTATCAAAGCCCATCGCCGTATCAAACGGTGCGATGGTGTCCAAATAATCATAGATCTCTTTTGCCGAAACCATTTGGCTTCCCCTCCTTCAATCTTGGAAGGCTTTGCCCTCCAAACCTCCCAGCAGGGGCTTTACCCCTGCACCCCACCAAGGGCTCTGCCCT
>CADCOZ010000382.1 GCA_902803125.1 uncultured Ruminococcus sp. | reverse complement strand
GTCTTGGGGAAGATATGCAAAAAATCCCGATGCCACTGCCTTAAAATCGGCAAGCCTCGGGCTTTCTGTATGTTAGCGTTTAGCGAAAAACGACGACATCATCAACACAAAAGTTTTTCGCAAGCTTTTCAAAGGCTTGCGGTGTCCAGGGGCAGAGTCCCTGGTGGGGTCCAGGGGCAAAGCCCCTGGTGGGGTTTGGGGCAAAGCCCCAACATACATTAGGAGAGGGTAAAGAAGCACCAAGCAGGCAGGTAAGAAGGGAACTGCTGTTCGAGAAGGGTTCGCTGTTCTGCTGTCAGGGTATCGGTACAGGTAAAGGTCAGCGTCATGCCGGCGGCATCATAGGAAAAGGTGCCGTGGGCATTGAAGCTGTCCCGTATTTTTTCCAGCCCTTCTTGGGTGTTGTCTGCGTTCGTGAGGGAAAACGCCTTCAAAAGTGCATTTTGCCGTCCTGCTGTGGTGGTCAGCAGGTTCAGCTGCCGCAGAAGGTTCTCCCGATACTGTAAGCCGTAATCCTCCGCCGTGGCAACAAAACATTCCCGCTTCAGACTGTCCAAGGCATCAAAATAGGTATCCAGTCCGGCGGCATAGGCCATGAGTTCGGCTTTGATCAGACTGCCGTCCGTCACGTCATACAGCCCCGTATCCTCTAACAATTGCTTCATCTGTGCAAATTCCGACATACTGTCACCTCCTGCCGCTTTTAGGCCGCCGTGACGGTCAGGGTACCCAAAACAACCATCGTACTGGCATTGACCGTAATATCTTCCATGGAAGAGGACAACGCATAATTGGCCACCCCTTCGGTTGCTAAAATAGCTCTGCCGAGAGCCGCCGTATAAAAGGTTTCTCCCACCCGCATATCTAAGAAAAAGCGGCGAATGTTTTCTTCGGTACGGCTGATTACCTCTGCGGCGGTAAATCCGTCCTGCACGGTCAGTGTGACCGCTGTATTCACCGTATGCGTAGCCGTTGGCTGTGTCTGCAAGGTAATGCCCAGCGGCGTATACTGCTGTAAAAGTGCCGTTGCTTCATTCATAACGGCTGTGGTCGGTGCGGCACCTCGTCCCCCTAAAACCACAAGGACATAGCCAAGGTTATTGGCATCTGCCGACACACTCGCCGACTGTACGCCCTCCACGCTTTCGGCCAACTGCCGATAAAAAGCGGCATTGGCTCCGGTGGGAATATTGCGGTAGCTGTCAAAAATCCGCTGACGCAGACTTTCGTCGTCTTCATCATCGGTACCGCCCGAAAAACCGGAGGCGTTATTGATGCGAATGCCGACCGACAAATAGGTCACAATGGTTTTGACCTCTCCATGACCGACATTATATCGTATGCCGCTGTCCTCCGCTTCACAGGAGAGCCATGCCATCGTACTGCCCTGTTCAATCGGGCCGTCCTGCACCGTCACAAAATTCAGTGACCCGTCATCGGTGGTGCAAACTGTTCCCGCCGGCACCACAAAGCTGTATTCCAGCGGCATTTCCAGCATAAAGACCACCACGCCGGTGGCCTTGTGACCCTTGCGGCGGGTCAAACCTCTCTGCTGTGCATGAAAATCCAACTGTGGACCCGTGGCGGTGTGCGGGAACATCTGCTGACGAATCCAGTCGATTTCTGCCGTCAGCGAATAGATTTCCCCCGCCAACACCTTCATCCGCAGGGCAATATCGCTGGCCTGTTCCGGCTCAAAGCCCGCCATTTGTGTAAACGTATCCGTCATTCTGGTTAAAATGGCTTCGTAAGTTTCGCTCATTCTGTTTCCCTCCTTCTGACCGGAACGGCATAATCTGCCCCGTCCCAGTGTACAAATACGGTCAGCGTTTGGTTATCCCATGATACGCCGGTCACCTCTGCCCCGATTTCTTCGGCTAACGCCTGCCGCGCCTGTGCTTCGGCACAAAGCAGAGCATCGGGCTGTGTCATATCCATCGTTGCCAATCCACTGCCCAATGCCGGGTCATATAAAAAGCCGCCCTTCACCGCCGACAAGCGGATATACAGCCTTTGCTGTATTTCTTCCCGACCTGTCACGGCATAGGGACGGTTCTGTTCTCCAACGGCCAAATCGCCCTGTATGGTAATGGCTGTATCCGTATTACTCCGCCTCCCATCTGACATCATTGATATAGACATCGCCGTCCAAATGAATGGTACCGTCATTTTTCAGCGTAATGCTGGCACCGCCGCCGGAAAACAAAACGACTTCTCCCGGCTCGATATGATAATCGTTTCTCAGCATCTTCACGCCCAGACAAAGCGGTTCGATATCGCCCGCTATCATCACCGCTTCCTCCTGCGGACGGGGAATATACATCATTCCGCCGGGGGCCACAATGGCAAACTGTCCCGTGCCGGAAACGGCCTTGGCCGTGACACGCCTGTCGGCACTGTTGATAATCGCACCGGAAGAACAACCCGCTTCCGCTGTTTTGCCCTGCATGATTTTTTCCGATAATCTCATAAAGCTATTCTTTCTCCCTTTCTGCATAAAAGCACGTTTTTTCGCCCGAACTGTCCAGTGTATAAGTCATCTCCCGAATACGGTACTGTTCTGTTCGTCCGCTCAGCTGTAAGCGGGTGTCCGGCTCTGCGGGATAACAGCCGCTGACCGTCACCGTCAGCCGTTCATAGGCTCTTTCGGCTTTATCCAGCATTTCCCGCACCGAAAGCACCGTGCGGGTCTGGCTGTCAATGGCATTGACATACCGCCTTCTTTGAACGCCTATCTGCTGTGCCTTGGGGCTGACCAGCCGCATACGGTAATCACCGCCCACACGGGTGCGGGCAAAAATCTCCGAAAACAGCACACTCGGCCGATAGCTATGACGGCAGGAAAGCACCTTGTCAGCGTTAAGCACCAAGGTTTCCTGCGGCCGCTGTCCCGTGATATCAAGCACCCCGTCACGCCGCACCTTTGGTTCGGTCTGTACAAAACGGCGGCAGAACTCCCGCAGTACCGACCATTCACTCATGCCCTTGGTCACCGTCAGCTGTCCGCCGAAGGCGTTTTCACTGCCTTCAAACGCCGTGAACCCCAGCGGCTCGAAATGTCTTTGCATCAACAGCGGCATAGACGGCAGGCAATAGGTCTGCGGTGCCGCTTCGTTGTCCAGCAGTACCGCCGCCAGACTTCTGGCCGTTACCGATAACAACCGTCCTTTGGGGGTGATTTCTTCGGTCTGTTCATCTATCTGTCCGAAAAAAATCCGTTCCTCGCCCTGCCGCACTTCGACAGACGACAGCACCGGCACGGTACCGCTGACGGCAAAGACCGCTGTCAGCCGATCGGCCGGTGCATCGGCCGCACAGGAGAAGCTCACCTTCAGCGGGTGCCGCAAAATCACCGTTTGCTGATGGATATCCTTCAATTCATACGTCAGCAAAAATACACGCTCCTTCCCGCCGGCACGGGCTTATCGGGACGACCCACATCCGGATTCAGCCGTTTCAGCGTTTCAATGGACAGTCCGCTTTCGTTGGCATAGTCCCACAGCCGCTTTTGGCCGTCTGCGGTGCGGCGTGTCAAGTTCTTGACCTGCGACAAACAGCCGCTTTCCTCCGAACCTTCAAACACAAAGCTGTACTGTATCACATTTTCTATATCCTTTCCCGTCAGGGTCAGGGATACCGGCACCGCTAACATTGGCACCTCTGAGGGAATATATAAAATATGGCTCCCGCCGTTTTCAAAATACTGCCGCAGAGCCGCAAACTGCTGAACACAATCTTCACCGCAAAATTCTCCTTCTCCGCTGATTTCACAAACACCGCCGCCCATATCGCTGACCGCCGGATAGCCGTAAGGAACAGCGGCTTTGGCCACGGTGCGGCGGTGTGTGATTTTCAGCAAATACGGATTGATGGGAAAGATAAAAGAACCAAAGCTCATTTTTCCGTCACAGTTCATTGACTTCCTCCTCCGCTCTTAACTGTCTTTCATACCGCAGGCCATCTCCCTGCAGCAATTCCGACAGCCGCACCAGTTCATCGGCTTCATTGGCTGTCAGCGTGTTTTCTTTCTGCCATTGTGCATAATTATCCGCTTCCTTCATGTGTTTCCTCCTTTGTCAGACGGCGGGCGATAATGCTGATATGTTCCCGAAACTGTTCCGGTTCTGCCACGGCTCGGAAATCATCCCAACAGCACCCCTCCAACAGCAGGCTGACCCCCTCCAGACATAACCGCACCGTAAAATAATCGAGGTCATAGAAATTACAGTTCTCAAAGGGTTCTTTCATTCTCACCCCTGTCAGATGCAGCTGATAATGAGAACGTCCCGTCATCAGTGCCATATCCTCATTATGAAAACAGCTGCGCACGGCGTGTCTTTCTGTTTTCTGGTGCAGTTCGGCTTTTTGTGCCTGCAAAAGCTGATGCCCGTTGATATAGATAACCGCATCTCTGCCGCATAATGCTTGTTCTTCCTGCAAAGCAGCCCCTCCTTTACAGCCGTTGGGTATGTTCCCGCAGGGAAAATCTCATTATTACTTTATATGCAAAATTGGCCTTGTCGTACATACATTTCTCCACGGCCACAGAGGTAATGTTTTTTTCCGTATCTGCCAAAAGCAGTGCCTGACAGACCTTCTTGGCGAGTGTTTCGCAGAAGGAACCGCCTTTCTTTTCTTCGCACAAAACACTGACCTTCAGTTTTTCACTGCCGAACAGCACCTCGTCATAGCCCAAGAAATAATCCAGCCGGTCAGCCGCTTCCAGAGCAAAGCAAATGATAGGTCTTGCCACCGGAAACGGCACCATGCCGCCGCTGTCGGTCTGTATACAGCGGCAGTTCTGCAAACCTTCTGTCCGCTGAACCGCCGCCATCATTTCTTCCAAAAAGTTATTCATCTTCCTGTTCCTCCGTCATTCTTCTCAGGCAGGCCTTGGTATAGCGTCCCCAGCGGCAGTCATAGCGATCCTTCCACACCAGCAGAAAGCGGTCATTTCCCTGCACGATTTCACTGCCGTAATCGCTGTCGGCCAACAGTTCACCGGGGCAATACAACCAATACCGTTCCTCTGCACTGATACCTTCCGGCGTATGGATAATGCCGCCCCATTCTCTTTGGCTGTACCGCATCGGATAGAACACACCCTTTCCTTCCCGCCAGCCGTCCTTGGCCTGCACACGAATCCAACAGCCGATTTTTTCCATTTCCTTTTCCAGATGTTTCATGTTCTCGTTTATATCCCCTTAAACACAAAGTCTTCTCCGATATATCCTTTCAGCTGAGCCAAAGCCTCTCGATACAGTCTTTCGGCATAAAAAAGCCTGTCTTTGTTTGGATGGACACTGACTTCTCCCACTTTGACCGCACCGCTGCCGTCTGTCATAGACAGCAGTACATAGCGGTAATAGGCACGGGCGGCAGCGGCCATTTCCTGCTGACCGCTGCTGCTCTCTGTGGTGGCGGCTATCGAAACAAGATGTTCCATCGCTTCATCACACAAAAAGAGGTATTCCCTGCCTTCATCTTCCGAAAGACCTGACAGCTTTTCAAAAAGGGTTATCACATTCTCCCGATTCACTGTCACGCCTCCCTGCTTTAGCCTAACACTTTGGAAGCATCGCCAAAAATTTTGGCAAAGCCCGCAATACAGCTGATAGAGGTTCTTTCGAGCTGTCTGTCGATGAGCTTGTCGCTGTCGAGAATGACTTCGCCGGACTGCACCATCTCCAGCGCACAGTTCTTATCCAGACCGATAATCTTGCCCGATACCATCGAAGGAATATGCAGGAGATTGGCACCCATCGGCGTAATCATTTTGCCGGTACCCTGGAAGGTCAAACCCGCCTGTGCATCCTTCATTTCTGTCAGTGCCAGCAGCTTCTGCATCATATCGGTCGGAGCGAGCATGGTATTGAGTTCATACGGCGACACATTCGCCCACAAATTGATCAAATCCGCATATGACAGGCTGTTGGCAGTCGTCAGGGAAACGACAGTGGCGGGGTTGCTGTTGCCGTCACCGTTGATGATCACATTCACGGCATCTTTGAGCTGTTCACGGGCAATATACGCACCGATCTGACGCAGTGTCACCGTGAAGAGATCCAGCCGCTGATATTTGATTGCTTCATAGGAAGCCACCAGCATTCTGCCGCGTTTGATGAGTTTCACCAAGTGTTCACTGGTGCGAACATTGGTCTGGGGCAGAACGGCACCCTCTGCCACCGGCTTCAGGCTTTTTTCGTCATCGGTCGGAGCCGATACCACCGAGCGATAATCCAAGCCGTCAATGACGGTTTTAGCGGCGATGATATCCTTGAGGTAATCACTGCCTTCGATACCCTGACGCACCGCTCTGGAAACATATTCGGGAAACAGGGCGGCAGAATTGGACGTTTCAAAGAACTTCTGTACGCTGTCGGAATGACTGCCGCCCACACGGATATCATAACGCTTGAGCTGACGCTGAAACGCATCCAAGCCTTCCAGCGGTGTGCCTTTGTAGTGTTCGGAAGGGTCGAGTTCCTCCAGCACAGCGGTCAACGAGCGGCCGCTGTTATACATCCCTTTTTCGAGTCTGATAGAATCATAAAATGCCATTGTTCATTACCTCCTTAAAAATTACAGCATGAAGCCGACAGTGCCGGCGGTGCTGTTGACATTCACCACCAAATATTCCTTGCCGTTGGTGGTATCCACGGTCACCTTGCCGCCGGTAGCGGCTGCCAATTTCTGGTATCCTATGGTAACGGTGCCGCTATAGGGAACTGTCACAAAGCCTTTCAGCTGTACGCCCGCATAGCCGCCTCTGACGTTGGTACAAATGCCGCAGAAGGCACCGCTTGTTACGGCCTGCACCTTGTTGTTGGCCGAAATCATGACCGGCTTGCCGGCGGCCACACCGGTCGCCGCCTCAAAGGTCACGACATTTTCATTAAAACCGTTAAATGCTACACTCATGATAATTCCTCCTTAAATATGTTGATAGGGATTGTTGGGGGTTGTGTCTGTATCGGACGGCCGGTAAAGCTGAGGACGCAGGGGCAGTTTTTCAGCCGCCTTGCTTTCAAAGGCGTTCTTTATTTCATCCAGCTGTCTGACAGACAAGTTTGCGGTCATTTTGAGAACGGTTTCCGCTCCCAAGCCCGGCAGAATCACCGCCGACAAACCGGCAATATCCTTGAGCAGTTTTTCTCTGACGATTTCGCCGTCAGCGGCTTTCTGCTGTAAGGTACGGTACGTTTCCGTCAGTGTCTGCCATTCGGCGGCGGTAAAATGCTGTTCGCCGCCGCTGAGCAGTCTTTTTTCAATGTCCATTGTCATTCCTCCTTGTGAATGTTCAGTCGTCTGCCTAAAGTTCTTGATAACACCGGCTTCTTTTTGTGCCGGCACCGCCACAAAAGACCATTCATAGGCATCGGTCGGTTCGTTCAGCGTAGCATAGCATAATTGGGTGCCGTAGTGCTGTCCTCTGATATGCTGACAGTGGGCGATATCCTCGCCGCAGATAGAACAGATACGTTCCTTTACCGCACAGCCAACGCTGACTTCTTTTTTAATGCCGCTGTCCAACGCCAAAATCATGTCCTGTGTTTTTTCACTGCGGGGCAGATAGGCTCTGGCGCATAAGCGGCGGTATACTCTGCCGTCTGTTGTTGTTTGTCCGTCAGGGGTTTCAACCCGACAGGCAAAAATTCTGGCACTCTGGTTACTGCTTTTCGGTTCATGATCCGCAATACCGGTCACCCCGACAAACAGCTTGGCTAACGTGTCCAAGGCTTCGTCCGAGAAGCGTTCAAACTCTCTGTCGATTTCGTTGTCGCACAGCACCACCGAAAAGACATATACGTCCTCTTCCGAAAGCTCTCTTCTGGTATATTGGTTGATTTGCTGTAATTCCTCTGTTGTCATGGTACACTCCCTTCTTTTTATGGCGTTTACTGCCCTTCTGTCAGCTTTTGTGCCTGTGCTCTCAGCAAAGCCGCTCGTGCCAATTCTACTTCATCCTGCAAACTGATGTTGTCCCACTCGATTTGGTAGGCACACCGCCGTCCGTTGAGTTTCAGCCAGCAGTCGCACACCTGACGCACCACACCGGTTAATTGATCCCGATAGTATTCCAGTTCACTGGTCAGAATATCGGCCTGCTGAGCCGACATTCGTTCGGTGCTTGACCAAGACAGCCCCAGCAGAAACGGCGGGATCGACAGCTTTGCTAACAGCTGTTCCAGCAGGATACGCACCGGAATCTGTGCATCGGGAATCTGGTTGTCGGCCCCGATGACCCGCACACTCACATCACCCACACTGACAAAGTCCTTCGGTTCTGTACTGTCCATGACCTTGCTCCACTCGGAAGCCACCTGTTCAGCTCGTTCCTTCACAAAGCCCCTGTCATTGTCGCCGGGCTTATAGGATACCACGAACCGCACATTTCCGATTCTGTCCCAGTTGGCACCGGTCGCTTTCAGGATTTTTATGAGCAGTTCGCCCACAAACGGCAGTCCCCGCAGTACCGAAGTGCCATAGACCTGATGTTCTTCATTCATCAAGGTACTGATGATAATCAGGTCAGGATACGCCACCGGTTTTCTCTCGCCGTTCGGCTGTATCACCGAGCAGACCACATGAAACGGGTCGTCCTCTGCCGACAGCGATACATCTTCCAGCGAAGCATTGTATAAGGCGGCAATTTCTCGACCGTACCCCGACAAAACAATCTCCCCGACAGCGGTGCCGTCCGTGATCAGTCTGTCCAAATGGTTTTCCAAAAAGCGGCGAATCCCCTGCTGACAGCCGTTGACCCTGACAGTTGCTAAAAAGTCCGTGAGCTGTTTTTCCGTCAGCGGGTCATCGCATTTCACCCGAAACCCGCCAATCAGCCGCAGAATTTTATAGATAGCGGCATCCACGATTGGAACAGCCTTTCTCAGTGTCCGATACAGCTGTCTTTCGCACCGGCTCTGCACAATGCCGTCCCACAGTCCAAAACCATTCCGACAAACATGGCTCACCGCCGTCTGAACAGCCGCCTCTTCCTTTTTCTTTCTCTTCAACAGCTTCATCTTCTCACCTCCTGTTTTTATGTTGGGGCTTTGCCCCAAACCCCAGCAGGGACTCTGCCCCTGCACCCCGTTGGGGGAAACCTTTTTCTAGCGAAAAAAAGGTTTC
>CADCOZ010000381.1 GCA_902803125.1 uncultured Ruminococcus sp. | reverse complement strand
ATTCAGAAGCAGATCATCCGCAAGACCCGCAACTCGGATAAGCCCGTCATCACCGCCACCCAAATGCTCGATTCTATGATGAAGAATCCCCGTCCGACCCGTGCCGAAACGACCGATGTCGCCAACGCCATCTATGACGGTACCAGTGTAATCATGCTGTCGGGCGAAACTGCCGCCGGTGCCTTCCCCGTGGAAGCCGTCCGCACCATGGCGAATATTGCCGAAATCACCGAACAGAATATTGACTACATCGACCGCTTCAACCACCTTGATATACAGGAACGTCCCGATGTGACCTCTGCCATTTCTCATGCCGCCTGTACCACCGCCCACGACCTGAACGCCTCTGCAATCATCACGGTTTCCAAATCCGGTAAGACCTCCCGTATGCTTTCCAAATACCGTCCGGCCTGCCCCATCATCAGCGGCACCCCCAGCGAACGTGTCTGGCGGCAGACCAATATGTCATGGGGTGTCCTCCCCATTATGATTGAAGAGAAGGACAACACCGATGACCTGATTGACCATGTCATCACCGTCGCCCAGCAAAAAGGACTGCTCCAGAACGGCGACTTGGTGGTACTGACCGCCGGTGTCCCGCTGGGCGTATCCGGTACCACGAACCTGATGAAGGTACACCTTGTCGGCAATATTCTGTGCAGCGGCACGACCATTGTCAATGACCTTTCCGCACACGGACATCTTTTTGTTGCCAAGAGTGACCAAGAGGCCCTTGAAGGCTTCTCCGAAGGCGAAATTTTGGTGATTCATGAAACCAACAACGCCCTGCTCCCGCTCATGAAGAAGGCCGCCGGTATCATTACGGAAGCGGACGGCCTCAACTCCCACGCCGCCATTGTCGGTTTAGCCCTAAACATTCCCGTGATTGTCGGCGCTCACAACGCCACCCTCCTCCTCAAAACCGGCACCAACTGCAACATCTACGCAGGCAAAAGCGTTGTCACCACCGCCACTACCAAATTCTAATGTTGGGGCTTAAATGTTGGGGCTTTGCCCCAAACCCCAGCAGGGACTCTGCCCCTGCACCCCGTTGGGGGAACCCCTTTTTTCGCCAGAAAAGGGGTTCCCCCAAGTGGCTGTCCGGAGATAAAGCGGTTGCAAAATGCGGAAGGATACGGTATAATAGCGGAAAGAAAACAAAAAGGAGTGTTGGTTGATGAGTATTCCGAATGATCCCATCATTTTGTATTCGTTTCTGAACACACAGCTGAGGGACAGCTATCCGTCATTGGAGGAATTTTGCCGTGCCAATAACTGTGACCGGCAGGAACTGCTGAACAAACTGTCGGCGGTCGGGTTTGAATATAACAGGGAACAGAACCGCTTTATGTGAAATAATATGGGACAATGGCTTGTATTTTTCATGGCAATATACTATAATAAATGCATCAACACCATTTTTGATATGGAGTGCTGGTGTCTATGTTCAGAATTTTGAATTTTTTGAAGAATCATCGAAGAAGCTTGCTGTTTTTCTTTGATTTGTTATTGTGGAACCTGTCATTTTATCTGTCGTTTGCCATGCGGAAAAATGACTTTGCCCTGACCGGAGAGCAGGCTCCCTTTTGGGTGGGAATGCTGGCACTGAATGTGTCGTTTATCACGGTGTTTTTGCTGCTGCGGCTGTATGATAAGCTGTGGCGTTATGCTGATACCGAAGATTTTTTTTATGCGGCAATTGCCTCACTGTCGGCCAACCTGTTCTTTATGACCGTCATGATGGTTGTCGGCACAATACAGCCGTCTTTGGCCATCAATGCAAAGGTGTTTGTTACCAATGCACTGATGTCCACCCTGTTTGTTATGCTGTTTCGCATTGTGTACCGGCTGAATAAAATTCTCGAACGGCGGAGCTTGGCTCGTAAAGCTAAAAAACGGCTGATGATTGTGGGAGCCGGCGAAGGGGCGTTGTCGGTACTCAGTGAACTGTCCAAAACACCGGGCAACGAATATATCCCCGTCTGTATTGTCGATGACAATAAAGAAAAACTGCACCGCCGGATGGCCGGTGTGCGGGTGGAAGGCACTACCTATGATATTCCTGAACTGTGTGAGGAATTTGAGATTGAGGTCATTCTCTTTACGATTTCTCAAATCAGTGTGGCGGATAAAAAACGGATTTTGGACACCTGTGCCAAAACGCATTTGGAGGTCAAAATCATTCCGAACATCTATAACCTGATGACATCGGGTGTACCGATTACATCTTCGATTCGTCAGGTAGAGGTGGATGACCTGCTGGGGCGGGAACCGGTGGTTTTTGATACCGAAAAATATGGCCGCTATCTGATCGGGCAAACCGTTTTGGTCACGGGCGGCGGCGGTTCCATCGGTTCGGAGCTTTGCCGACAGATTGCCTCGCTGAAACCCAAGCACCTGATTATCTTGGATATTTATGAGAATAACGCCTATGATATCCAGCAGGAGCTGATTCGCAAGCATGGGAGCGATTTATCCTTTGAAGTGCAGATTGCTTCGGTGCGTGACAAAAAGAAGCTGGAACATATTTTCCAAACGCATACCATTGACGTGGTGTTTCATGCGGCGGCACATAAACACGTTCCGCTGATGGAAACCAACCCCGAAGAGGCGGTTAAAAACAATGTTTTTGGTACGCTGAAATTGGCAGAGGTTGCCGAAAAATATCACGTTCGGAACTTTGTGCAGATTTCGACCGATAAAGCGGTCAATCCCACCAATGTGATGGGTGCCACCAAGCGTATCTGTGAGATGATTATCCAGATGATGGGTCAGCGCAAAGACAGCCAAACTAACTTTGTGGCGGTGCGGTTCGGCAATGTGTTGGGGTCGAACGGTTCGGTGATTCCGCTGTTCAAGGAACAGATTCGCACCGGCGGCCCTGTTACGGTGACCCATCCCGATATTATCCGCTACTTCATGACGATTCCGGAAGCGGTTTCACTGGTGCTGACCGCCGGCGGTATTGCCCGCGGCGGCGAAATTTTTATCTTAGATATGGGTGAACCGGTCAAAATCAAAGTACTGGCTGAAAATCTGATTCGGCTTTCCGGTTTCAAGCCGTATGAAGATATCAAGATTGAATATACCGGTCTGCGGCCGGGAGAAAAGCTGTATGAGGAATTACTGCTGAATGAAGAGGGCATCACCAAAACCGACAACAAGAAAATCTATATCGGCAAGCCTAT
>CADCOZ010000380.1 GCA_902803125.1 uncultured Ruminococcus sp. | reverse complement strand
GGGCGATGTAGACGGAAAAATGTGCAGCTGCATGAAAAAATTGCTGAGGCAGATTTCCTACGATAAAATCAACAGCATTTCTCCGCTTTCTTTGTCCAGCTTTGACAGCTTTTCGCTGGATTATTATTCCAAAACCGTTTCGACCGACAGTAAAACCAGTCCCTATGTCCACATGACCAGCGTATTGGGCTTTTGCAAAAGTTATGCCCGGAATTTTAATCTGACCTCCCGCAGTCTGCTGTTTCAGGGGAAACCCGGTTTAGGCAAAACCCACCTTTCTTTGGCTATCGCTAATGAAGTCATTCAGAAAGGGTTTGGTGTTATTTACGCTTCGGCACCAACCCTTCTTAATAAACTGTCAAAGGAAAATTTCGACTTTGATTATAAGCTGTCCGGCACCAGTCCCACTGAACAGCTGTTGGCCGATTGTGACCTGCTGATATTAGATGACTTAGGAACAGAATTCACCTCCCGTGTCACGGTATCGGCTTTGTATCATTTACTGAATATGCGGGCGATTCTTTCCAAGCCAACAATTGTCAGTACCAATCTGACGCTGAAGGAATTGGAAGAGATCTATAACGAACGCATTATTTCAAGAATCATCGGTATACTGGACAGAGTTATTTTTGTCGGAACAGATGTCCGACAAATGAAGCGTAAGAAAAAGCAGAAACCCAACGAAACCTAAGAGGAGTGTGGTCTGATGTCAAAGATTCTATTGTTTGCCGACAGCACCTGTGATATTTCCGGTGCATTATTACAGCGTACACAAGCCCACTTGATGCCGCTGCACATCATTCTCGGTGAAAAAAGCTACGATGACGGGGTTGATATCACCCCTGATGAAATCTATGCGAATTTCAAAGCAACAGGTACCCTGCCGAAAACTGCCGCTATCAATGCACAGGAATACATGAGTGTATTCAAACCGTATGTGGATCAGGGATATGATATCATTCATATCAACATTGGTTCGGCGTTATCCTCATCTTATCAGCATTGTATGGCCGCCGCCCAGCAGCTCGGTCATGTTTATCCCATCAACTCCTGTAACCTTTCGTCCGGTTCCGGTCATTTAGTCATTGAAGCGGCCGAAAGAATCCAAAAGGGAATGGAAGTTACCGAAATTGTCAAAGAGCTGAAAGAATTAGTGCCGAAGTGCCACGCCAGTTTCGTAGTGGATAAACTGGACTATTTGCGGGCAGGCGGACGGTGTTCCACCTTGGCGATGCTGGGAGCGAATCTTTTGCAAATCAAGCCCAGTATTTATGTCAACAATGCGGACGGTTCTATGACAGTCGGCAAAAAATACCGTGGCAAGCTGGAAAAGGTACTGGTTGACTACGTTCACGATAAGCTGTCGCAGTATGACAAGATTCGGCCGCAGAGAATATTTGTGACACACGCCGGTATCGGACAGCCATATGTTGATATTGTGCGGCAGGAAGTCGAAAAGCTGAATTTCTTCCAAGAAATTTTTGTTGAGCGAGCCAGCTGTACCATTTCGTCCCACTGCGGCCCCGGCACCATCGGCATTCTCTTTATGACGGAATGAATGTGGGGACGCCGTCCCAAGAGGTAACATAAAAGAACCAAGACAGACAGCAGGCAGTGTCGTGCTGTCAAAAGGAGGATTGATAATGAAACAGGAAGATAATGAGTTACTTTTATCACTGCTGAAAACTCGTGGAGAACCGGCCGATTGTTTGGAACTGATACAGCAGACAGGCTGGGAGGTACAGCGGTTTAACAATGCGGTATCTTACCTTGAAAGCAAGGGGGAACTGGTATCGGTTGTGCGGCGGAAAAAAATTGCTTTGCCGGAAATGGCCGGTTACTATAAAGCAACGATTGTCCGTCAGAACCGTGGCTTTTTATTTGCTCACCCCTTTGAGGAAGGCATGGAGGATATCTTTGTCCATGCGGCGGCCGCCAAAAGTGCCTTGCCGGGAGATATTGTTCTGCTGAAAAATATCATCGAAAGCGAAAAGGGACTTTCCGGTGAAGTTGATAAAATACTTGAAAAAGGCTCCCGTATCATTACGGGGGTCATCGAACGGGAAAAAGGCCGAAAAGGGCAGGCCTATGTTTGGCCGGATACAGGTTTTGCCTATCATCTGCGGATTGTTCCCGGCGGTGAACTGAAGAGTAAGGACGGCGATAAAGTCAAGGCAGCCGTTGCTTACCACCCCAAAGAAAAAAGAGTCTATGCACGAGTGATTCATATTTATGGACGGGCTGATTCTGCCAAAATCTGTTCGGATGCGATTATTGATGCGGCAGGAATTCCCACCAAGTTTTCGGTGCCGGTCAAGCATGAAGCGGCCCTCAAAGCGGCTGAACCGATTACGCAAAAGGAAATCGCCCAACGGCTTGACCTGCGGGAGGAACCGATTTTCACGATTGACGGAGCCGATGCCAAGGATTTGGATGATGCGATTTCTGTTAAAAAAACGGACAGCGGCTGGGAACTGGGGGTTCATATTGCCGATGTGTCCCACTATGTAACGATGGGCAGTCAATTGGATGCGGCGGCGATGGACAGAGGCACCTCTGTTTATTTTGCCGACAGGGTTATTCCCATGCTGCCGGTGGAGCTGTCCAACGGCTGTTGTTCGCTGAATGCCGGCACTGATAAACTCACGTTTTCGGCATTGATTACGTTAGATGAAAAGGCGGAAATCGTTGACTACCGCTTTGAAAAGACCGTGATTTCCTCCAAAGTGCGGGGTGTTTACAGCGAGGTCAATGCCATTCTCAATGGAACAGCGTCCGAGGAACTCCGGCAAAAATATGCACCGGTGCTTTCAGAAATTTTTATAGCCGAAGAATTGGCAGAACTGCTCAAAGCCAAAGCCCGTCAGCGGGGAGAATTGGAGATTGAAACCGGCGAACTGCGGTTTGTGCTGGACGAAAACGGCGTTTGTATTGATGTAGCCGAACGGGAAAGAGGCTTGGCCGAGGAACTCATCGAACAGTTTATGATTACGGCCAACCGTGCGGCGGCTCTCTATGCCAAAAGTGCCTTGATTCCGTTTGTCTATCGTGTCCATGAAGCCCCCGAACCGGAGCGGCTGGAAACCTTGGCAGAGTTGGCGGCCGCCTGCGGATTAACGACCCGCCGTTTGAAAGAAGGCGTTCGGCAAACCGATTTGAGCGAGTTAATTAACAAAGCGAAAGAAACGAAG
>CADCOZ010000379.1 GCA_902803125.1 uncultured Ruminococcus sp. | reverse complement strand
CCTCTGGATCAGCTCCGGCTACCGTTCGTGGGATCTGCAGTATTCCCTTTATCACCGCTACGCCGCGGCCGACGGCTACGCCATGGCGGACCGCTATTCCGCGCGGCCGGGCCATTCCGAACACCAGACCGGCATGGCGATCGACTTCAACACCACCTCTGATGCGTTTGCCTACACCCCGGAAGCCGCCTGGATAGCCGCCCACTGTGCCGAATACGGCTTTATTATCCGTTACCCGCAGGGCAAAGAGGACATCACCGGCTACAAATATGAACCGTGGCACGTCCGCTATGTCGGCCCCGAAAAAGCCGCCGCCATCACCGCCTCCGGCCTCACCCTCGAAGAATACTACGGTATCACCTCCTACTACCACTAATGTTGGGGCTTTGCCCCTGCACCCCAGCAGGGACTCTGCCCCTGCCCCCCGGCAGGGGGGCTCCCCCTGCACCCCCGTTGGGGGAAACCTTTTTCTAGCGAAAAAAATGTTTCCCCCAAACCCCCTTCCAAAAATCGCTGACTTGACCTACCCAAGCCGGATTACTAAAACATTATTCATTATTCACTATTCATTATTCATTATTCATTCTTTCCCCCCTTCCAAAAATCGCTGACTTGACCTCAATCAACATTATTCGTTTTTCAGTTTTCAGTATTCATCTATCAAAAAGCACCCCTGCGATGGTTCCGTATTATCCGGAAATCACAGAGGTGCTTTTTAGTGCCTATTCATTTTGGAATGTTGTTCCTACAGGTACAGCCGGAAAAGACAGCCGTCATACTTCCGGCTCGCATTCCGCATTATGAATGAGGAATTAGGAATCAGGTGTTTTTATCGACTTGGTGGAACTGCTTGAGGTTGCCGGTTTTCTGACTGCGTTTGCTCAGTTCGTCCATGACCTCGTCAACGGTGATGCCCTGCTGTACCATCATGACAAAGAGGTGATACATCAGGTCGGCAATTTCAAGGACAGTTTCTTTGTTGTCGCCGTTCTTGGCAGCGATGACCGTTTCGGTGCATTCCTCACCGACTTTTTTAAGAATCTTATCCAGTCCCTTTTCAAAAAGGTAGCAGGTATAGGAACCTTCCTGACGGTTCTGCTGACGGTCGACAATGGTGGCGTACAGGTCGTACAGTTCGTTATGATTCTCTGACATGATGATATTCCTTTCTGTTGGTTGTTTGGGTGTTGATGGTTTATGTTGGCTGACGGTCGGAAAGATGTTCCGACAGGTCACGGAAAAAGCAGGAATGACTGCCCGTGTGACAGGCCGGACCGGTCTGCTCCACGATGACTAAAAGGGTATCTTTGTCGCAGTCGCCTTTGATGTCAATCACTTTCTGCAAATGGCCGCTGGTGGCTCCTTTGTTCCAAAGCTCCTGACGGGAACGGCTGTAAAACCATGTGTAGCCGGTTTCAAAGGTCTTTTGCATGGATTCACGGTTCATATAGGCTAACATCAGCACTTCACCGGTGCCGTATTCCTGCACAATCGCCGGCAGTAAGTCGGCTTTCTGGAAATACTCCTCGATAAAATCAAATGATGCACTCATGCTGTTCGGCTCCTTTACTCCTGCGTTTCCTGTGCGGCTTCTGCCACGGCAATTGCCTGCTTCAGGTCAAGACTGCCGGTATAAATAGCCTTGCCGCTGATGGCACCGTACAGCTGTAAATTGGAAAGATCAATGATATCTTTCAGGTTGGAAACACCGCCCGATGCAATAATATGGCACTTAACAGCGGCCTGCAGTTCATCCAGCATGGTCAGATTGGGACCCGACAGCATACCGTCCTTGGAAATATCCGTGAAGATAAGATACTTCACGCCGATAGCTTCCATTTCCTTGGCCAAGGTGATGAAGTTCACTTCGGACGTATCCGTCCAGCCGTCTGCGGACACCAAACCGTTACGGGCATCAATGCTGACAGCAATACGGCCGGCATATTTTTTCACCGCCGCCTTAACAAAGTCCGGATCACGAATCGCCGCCGAGCCGAGAATCACACGGTCAATACCGTGTTCCAGATAGAAGTCAACCGCTTCCATATCACGGATACCGCCGCCGACTTCGATTTTCAGCCCACAGCTTTTTCTGACCGACAGAATCAGGTCGGAATTGACCCGCTGACCGTCTTTAGCGCCGTCCAAATCCACCATATGCATCCAAGCAGCACCGGCAGCTTCAAACTTAGCGGCTGTGGCCACGGCACTTTCCGCTACTTTATGAGCCGTGGTATAATCTCCTTTATATAATCTGACGCAAGTACCATCTTTAATATCAATGGCAGGTAAAATGTACATTATCAGTTCATCCTTTCTTCTATTACAGCACCATGCTTACAGCATTCCTTTGGGAGACAGCACGGCATCATTTCCCAGCGGTCTGACCGCTTCTTTAAGGGCATGAGCCAAGGCTTTATAGAGTGCTTCTGTCATGTGGTGCGAGTTTTTGCCGCTGACTTTCAGGTGCAGGGTGATACCGGCATGAAACGCAAACGCCCGCATAAACTCTTCGGTCATACAGCTGTCATAGCCGCCGATTCTCTCCTCCGGAAAAACCGCATCGAACACCAAAAACGGCCGTCCGCTGATATCCAAGGCACAAAAGCCCAGTGCTTCATCCATCGGCACATAAAACGAACCGTAACGGGCAATACCGCCTTTGTTCCCCAGTGCCTGTGAAAAAGCCTGTCCCAGCACAATGCCGGTGTCCTCAATGGTATGGTGACAGTCCACCTCCAAATCTCCCTTGACATGAACCGTCAGCCCAAACCCGCCGTGTACCGATAACGCCGTGAGCATATGGTTAAAGAACCCGATGCCCGTGTCGATATCAGCCGCACCGCCTTCCAGACAAAGCGAAACATGAATGTCCGTTTCTTTGGTTTTTCTGTCAACAATCGCCTGACGCATGGTGTTTCACCTCAAATTCTTCATATACTAACCCCTGTTCCGAATGTTGGAGGGCTTTGCCCTCCAAACCTCCCGCAAGCCTTTGAAAAGCTTGCGAAAAACTTTTGTATTGATGAACCATCCGTTTCTTTCTCTGCGGTCGGTTATGGAACAGGTTCTAAAAAAAGGCAATACCGCAAAAACCTTTACGGTACTGCCTACAGTATACCTCTTTTTGAACGATTTGTAAACAAAAAATAGCGGAGAAATCCGGCCGCAGGGCATTTTTGCACATATTATCAAAAAATTAACAACTTTCGAATAATTCTTTTTCCACAATGTACTTTTCCACCAAGCGGAGCAGTTCGGCGTTTTCCTCCTGACTGCCCGCAGTAATTCTCAAGGCACCGGCCTTTCCGAAATACCGCACGGCTACGCCCTGTTCAAGCAGGAAGCGGAACAGCGGTTCGGCCATGGGGGTTCGCACAAAGACAAAGTTTGCACAGGGTTCAGCGATATCGAACGGCAGACGATAGGTTTCTTTCAGCTTCAAAAACGCCTGATATAACGCACGGGTATTTTGCACAATTGTGCGGCACCGTTCGTTCAGCAGTTCCTTGTGACGGTAAATAGCCGCCCCGAAACACTGCGTGACGGTATTGACATTATACGGCGACTTCACGGCTCTGAGGGCATTGGTAATCGTGGGATTCGCCACCGCAAAGCCACAGCGGATAGCCGCCGAACCAACCGCTTTAGATGCTGTTTTCAGCACAATCAGGTTATCGTAATCAGCGGCTTCTGACAAAATCGACTGATCCCAGAAGTCCATATAGGCTTCATCGAGAACGACCAACGCCTTGACAGACTTCACCAAACGGCGGGCTTCATCGGCGGTCATGCCCTGTCCTGTCGGGTTGCAGGGATTCGAGAAAATGACCATATCCGCCTGCTGATCATTAACGGTTTGAATCAAGTCGTCCACCCGAATGCGGCACAGTTCATCTTTGGCATAAGCCACCACCTGATTTTCCGACAGAAACGAATAGAAGCCGTACATACTGAAATCCGGTTCGGCCACTACCACGGTACTGCCCTTTTTGAGCATGGCCGAAGCGAGCAGATACAGCATTTCATCGGAACCGTTGGTAGCGGTTACATGGTCGGGACTGATACCGTAATACGCCGCAAACGCCGCAATCAATTCTTTGGCCATCGGATCGGGGTAGCGGTTAAAATTCAGGGTATCAATAATCGTTTTGAACTCTTCTTTGAGTACCTGCGGCATATCATAGAAGGATTCATTCGCATCCAGACGAATGCGGTAATCCCCTTCGATGGGCTGATATGGCTCCAAGGTACGCACCTTATCACATAATGTATAAGACATACTATCTCTCCTTTTTCTTGCCGACACATTCCTGAACGTGTCTTTTTT
>CADCOZ010000378.1 GCA_902803125.1 uncultured Ruminococcus sp. | reverse complement strand
TTTCTAGCGAAAAAAAGTTTTCCCCCAAACCCCCTTCCAAAAATCGCTGACTTTTGGCTCCTCATATTATTCATTATTCACTATTCATTATTTCTCCTCCCGAAATTCGCTGTATTTTGGTTTTGGCAAACATTATGAATTTTGCCGATTTTTTTAAGCAGTTTTTAAGAAAAGATGGTATAATAATAAAAAAGAGTAGGGTGGGTCAATATATGAGGATTCTTTTAGTGGAAGACGAGATATTATTGTCAAATGCCATCAAAGCAATTCTGGAACGAAACGGCTTTCTGACAGAAACCGTATATGACGGGATATCGGCGGTAGATTATGCACGGGGAACTGTGTATGACTTGATTATTTTAGATGTGATGCTGCCTAAGCTGGACGGCTTTGAGGTACTGCAAATCCTGCGGAAAAATAACGTGGAAACACCCATTCTGATGCTGACGGCTAAAAGTACGATTGCCGATAAGGTCACCGGCCTGAATAAAGGGGCCGATGATTATATGACAAAGCCGTTTCATCCGGATGAACTGCTGGCACGGGTAGGGGCTTTGACAAGACGGAAAGGCAGTGTGGTGCTGAGTGAACTGTCGTATCTGGATATTACGCTGGATTTCAATGCCGCTTTGCTGGTGTGCGGCGGCGAGTCGGTGCAGCTCAGCAAAAAAGAATTTGAAGTGCTGAAGGTGTTTTTGTATAACCCGACCATGACCATTACGATTGATATGCTGATTGATAAGGTTTGGGGAGCCGAGTCGGATGTTACCGATAATAATGTGGAGGTCTATATTTCCTTTATTCGCAAGAAACTGAAATATCTTCACTCAAAAGTCCTGATTAAAAAGATACAATGTCTGGGGTATCGGTTGGAGGAAGCAAAATGCTGAAGGCGTTTCGCAGACGGTTTATTTTTCTGAATATGAGTTTGGCGGGTATTGCTCTGCTGGCCGCTTTTGTGATTATCGGAACCCTGCTTTGTCATAATGAATATGCGGATCTGAGAACCACTATGGAGAATGTGCTGAAGCCGTGGAATGCAGAGAATGCCAATACATCGAAAAACAGTACCCCACAGGAGGAGGATTCCGCCGAAAATAAAGACAAGCCCGCACGAAAATCGGAAGCGGAGAAGGCTAACACCGAAAAACCGAGCGAAAAGAAAGAAGACGGTTCACAGCCAAAGAACAGCGGGAATAAAAAAACGGACTCCGAGAAAACGCGGGAACGCAACGATAATATCACAACCATCTTTTATTATCCCGATGAACACAGGTATGCGGTGCTGTCCGAAATCGTTGTTTTTGATGAGGATACAGACGAGGTGGTGCATACTATCCTGAAGAGGGAAGAGGATTTCGGCACCATCAGCCAGTATCAGATTTTGTACTGTCGGCTGAATACCCGCACCACATCGGGACGGCAGGTTAAAATGGCGGTGTGCAGTGAGGAGTATATCCAATCCCGTTTGTTCAGAATCGTGGGACTGTTGGCGATGGCGTATGTGCTGTCGATGCTTTTTCTGTTGGTGATCAGTATCCGTTTGGCGGGGTTTGCGGAAAGACCTTTGCGGCAGTCTATTGAAAGGGAACGGTCGTTTGTGGCGGATATTTCCCACGACTTGAAAACACCCATTACGGTAATCATGGCCAACAACGCCCTCCTAAAGGCCAATCCTGCGGCGGCCGTATCGGATAATATGCAGTGGATTGAAAGCACCGACAGGGCTTCTCAGGATATGATGCAGCTGATCAGCGATATGCTTACCCTGTCGGAAGTCGACAAACAGCCGAAAAAAAGCAATCTGGTGCCGGTCAGCCTGAGTTCTGCCGCCGAAAGATGTATTTTGCAGTTTGAATCGGTGGCCTATGAAAAGAATGTCCTATTGGAAGAAGATATAGAAGAGGGGCTGACCGTTTATGCATCAGAAACCGCTGTCAAGCGTATTTGCGGCGGTCTGATGGAAAATGCATTCAAATATGAACCGGATGGCGGCTGTATTATTGTGAAGGCGTACGGGCAAAAGCATAAAGCCTGTTTCATGGTGCAGAATAAAAACAGTACAATTCCACCGGAGGATTTGCCGCATATTTTTGACCGATTTTACCGCAGTGATAAAGCCCGTACACAGTCAAAGGGTCACGGGCTTGGCCTGCCGATCATTCAGCAGATGGTTTCTCTTTGCGGGGGAGATATTCAAGTCAGCAGTAATGAACAGGACGGAACAGCCTTTACGGTTACGTTCCGCAGAGCATAAACACAGGAGGCGGGGAATGTGTACAGAATAAGATATGCCGGCGAGGGCGATAAAGGATTCTGGTTCAGTGCGGACAAAAGTATGGACGAGGTCACCTTTGAAAGCAAGGTCAAGAACAATATGGCGTATATCTTTGAGGATCGGCAGAAGAAGATTGGCCTTCTGCGGTACTCTCTTTTCAGTGACCATATTCCTTTTTGCAATATGCTGTGTATCATGGAAAGCTGTCGGCACAAGGGGTGCGGCAAGGCTCTGATGCATTACTGGGAACAGGATATGAAAGCAAAGGGCTATGCTTTCACGATGGTTTCATCCTATATTGACGAGGACATTCACGGCTTCTACCGCAAAATGGGTTACCACGAAACAGGCGGGATTGTGATTCCGGATAAGCGTGATGACCACAAGATGGAAATTTTGATGATCAAGCGGTTATCATGAAAAACAGCAGGGTATTTGTTTTAGGCAGGTATCCTGCTGTTGTGTTTTTGATTGGTTTTCTGTGCGGCGGAACTTTGTTCTTGCCAAAAAGGACAAAATCGTGTATGATAGAGATATAACATTCATTGACGGCTTGATAAAGGAGGGATAGTAATGACAACAGACGTTTGTTTTGAAGGCGGCACCTGTACAATTGCTGTTGAGGGTCGAGTGGATACCCTGACGGCACCAACCCTGATGCAGGTGTTTCAGGAGGCAGAACCAAAGGCGGATAAAGTTATTTTTGACATGGCACAAACAGAATACATTTCCTCGGCGGGTCTGCGTGTGCTGGTGGCCGCTCATAAAACGCTTCAGCCAAAGGGCGGGCTGGTGCTGTGCGGCGTGAATAAAAGTATCAGTTCTTTGCTGAGTCTGACAGGCTTTGATAAG
>CADCOZ010000377.1 GCA_902803125.1 uncultured Ruminococcus sp. | reverse complement strand
AGAACGGCAGAACCTATGCCAAATCCGCTGTCTTTACGCCGAGTGAGCGGTATATCTACTTCTATGACAATGACCCCAATGGGGGAAGCATCGGTGTCCGCTTCTTGGGACAGGTTCAGCAAATGGATCCCGTAACACACGAACCGATAGAAGATGCCAACGGCGATCCGGTCACAGCCCCCGATTATTTAGATGAAGGCATTGTAACGCTCGGCACGAAGGCCTACAGCGATGATGCCGGCCGCACCAACAGAGCGGTCTATACCGTTTCGATTCCGTACAGTAATGCCGAACAGGTGGTGTTCTATCGAAACGGCGAACCCATCGGAGAGCCTGCAGAACTGATAGCCGGACATATTTATGGAGCGGAAGATGTTGACAGCATTCCTGCCTATAAAGAAACCAGAAGATGGTCTGTCAAGAGTACCGCCGGCGACAACAACGACTTCTATCTCTTTGCAGATTACAGCCCCGATAATATTGTTCCCGTTTGGGGCGATGTCCGCTATGTGCTTTATGACAGCACAGGAAAAGAACTGTCCTCCACACCGTTCCCCGGTCTGAATATCCAGTCAAGATATGCGGACGACAAGGGCTATACGGTCTATAAGCTGGATAAAGACAAGGTAGATGACGAAGCAGAGTATATTGCCTTTGTATCCGGATCCGGCACACAGCAAACCGTGAAGCTGAAGCTGGGCGAGGATATCATCATGGGTATCCCGTACTTCAAGAGCGGTTTAGATGATGCTACCGGTCATGTCAGTGCGGCACGGTGGACGGATCTCGGCACCTCTTCACAGGTGATTTACTTTGAGGACAACACCAACGATTATGCCGACAGCTGGACTTCTGTTACGGCCACCTTCTATAATGCCGATAAAGAGGAAGTCAAAACCGTTGTGCTGAGTGACAGATTCACCGATAAGAGCGGCGTCACGGTATACCGTGTTGCCCCGCCGAATCATGCAACCAATGTTATTTTTAGCGGCGGCGGCCAGAAAACCGTCATGGCACCGATTGAAAACGGCAAGCTGTACTCCAAAGGCAGTCTGACCCTGATTGTCACGGACGTATCCGACTTGGTACACCCGAAATCGACCGAAATCTATTTTGCCGACAATATCGCCGATCAGGTCAACGGCAAGTGGATGAAAGACAACAACAACAGTGATATCCAAGCCGAATTCCTGGTGAATAATGTCTGGCAGACAGGCGTATCGCTCACCAAGGCCTATGACCGAGAGAATACCTATGCCGTCTATGCGGTCACCATTCCCGCCAACGCCGAAAAGGTTCGTTTCCGCTACAACAAAAACGGTACCATGACCGCACCGACAGATCCCATTGATATCAGTGCGGCACAGACCAAGGAGATTCTCAAGAGTGATTTGAGTGTCAAAGTGGTACTGCCGCCCGAAGCAGACGATATCAGAACCGACAATGATTATATTCTGTTCACCAATAACAGTATTGGCGTGCAAACACCTGCATGGGGTCCCGTTTCTGAACCGTGGACAGCCGTGAAAGTGCAGTATTACAGCGGTTTAGAAGGAGCCACTGCCTTGGGCAGTCCGGTGACGTTGTCGCCGTACTACACCGATGAATACGGTTTTGATGTCTACAAGTTTATCCCGCCCTCTAACGCCACCTATCTTGAATTTATCGGTACCACGGCTGATAACCGAGAAGAGAGAACCGTTAAATACGAAATCGGCGAAGATCTGCTGTTCGGCAAGGGCTACTATAAGACCGGCTGGCAGGTGGACACCGTCAGCATTAAACTGAAGGATGAGGCTAAATATGCTTCAGCCGGAGCGGCTTTGACCAATACGGAAGATGTTTATCTCTATATCACTGCCCCGCTCACGGAAGCATGGGATAACATTCACATTTCCTTTGACAGTGACACCGACACCTATGTGCCGGAGAAAATCATGGTATTGTCAGACGGCAGGGCGATTTACCGCATCAAGCCTAAACAGGGAGCGAATACATTCACCGTGCAGAGCGGTTCTTCCAACCCCCTGATGGCAACCCTGCAAACGGACAACGGCAGCATCATT
>CADCOZ010000376.1 GCA_902803125.1 uncultured Ruminococcus sp. | reverse complement strand
GAAAAAGTTTTCCCCCAATGGGGTGCAGGGGCAAAGCCCCTGCTGGGAGGTTTGGAGGGCAAAGCCCTCCAACATTCCGTGGGGTCGGGTATTGTCAGAGCTGTTCGGAACGATGGGCGGTCAGAATAGGGTGTCAATTACATTCAGACCCCATTGGAGGGCATTTTGGCG
Organism: uncultured Ruminococcus sp.; assembly: GCA_902803125.1. GTDB lineage: Bacteria > Bacillota > Clostridia > Oscillospirales > Acutalibacteraceae > UBA1213. The sequence continues at coordinate 2,049 of CADCOZ010000376.1, read as the reverse complement.
AGCCGTTAAAACATAATGGTCACAGACATGGACGGGAACGTGGCAGTCCGAACCGATGATGACACGGATACCGGCTTGTTTGGCCAGTTTCCAGAAATAGCGGTGGGGATAGGGGTACCGCAGACCGTCTGCATAGTTTTGGCGTATACGGCGGTAACCGTTGGCGTTGAACTCCAGAATCATATCCTGTTTTTTGGCTTCTTCAATGATGCGGCGGCAGGCTTCTTCGGTATGTTTGTCTATCGGGAAGTCGTTGATAAAAAAGAGGTCGGGATGTGCCACACAGCGGAAAAATCCTGTTTGCATGGCCGCACATACATTATCGGCATAATCCAGAAAATCATTCGTGCTTTCGGCAAAGAAAATATTTTTGAAGGTGCCTTCAGCATTCACAAAAGAATGCGCCCCCAACAGCAGATAATCCAAGCCTTTTTCCGTCAGCAGGCGTTGGTAATAGCTGTCGCAGTCGGCATAGTATTCGATTTCCAGCCCTTTCAAGAGCCGTATGCGGTTCTGATACTGTTCCCGCAGGCGGTCAAGGGTGAGCAGATAGTCGTCCAGTTCCTCATAAGCCATTCTCAGGCCGTAATCATGATGGGGGAAAGGGGCATGGTCGGAAAAGCCCAATTCTTCCATCTGCTGTTCAATAGCTTTTTGGATATAATCTTCTTCTGTTCCAAACGCATGGTGACAGCGGTAAGTATGTGTGTGATAATTGTTCATGAGTTCCTCCTTTTCGCCGGTTTCCGGTTTCTTCTCCTATTTTACCACGTTTTCCGTCCAAATACAAGACTGTGGATAGTGATAGCGGGCGGCTGATTCAACCGACAATAAACAAGGACAGACTGCATTCCAAAAACAAGAATGCAGTCTGCCCTTAATATAAAGGAGAAATAATGAAAAGGTAAACGCAAAATAATGAGGTAATCCCAACGGTTGGCCCATGATGCGGGAACCTGCGGCTTGAACGGAATGTTATGCCGCAGCAGTTCCTTTAGGGAGTGCAGGGGTAAAGCCCTTGCCGGGAGGTTTGGAGGGGCAAGCCCTCCCATATCATTCTCTTAGAAGTCGAAGTCGTTGAAGAAGTCTTCAATGTCGCCGTAGCCGTAGTAGCCGCGGCCATTGGAGCCGTTGGAACCGTTGGAGCCGTCAGAACCGCTGTTAGCATCCGGATTGAAGCCGTTGCTGTTCTTCTTTTTCGGCTCGGTCGATTCTGTTTCACGCTCGCCGAGAGTGACGGAAATCGTTTTTTCTTCGCCGTCACGATAGACGACAACGTCTACCTGATCGCCGGCTTTATGACGCAGCACTTCCGCAGACAGCTGGGAATTGTCGGTAATCTCTGTGCCGTCAAACTTCATAATCAAGTCACCGACCACAATACCGGCTTGTTCTGCTGCACCGCCGCTGACTAACGAATAGACATAGACACCTTTTTTCTCAACGCCGTAACGCTGAGCGGCATTGTCTGTTAAGACATTTACAGAGGTAATGCCCAAAGACGCACGTCCTGTTACATAACCTTTTGTTTTCAGATCGCCCAAAATGCTCTTCACGTTATCAATCGGAATCGCAAAGCCGATACTCTCCACATAAGTGCCGTCTGTCGTCTGTATGGATTTGGCTACCACGATACCTACCAGGTTGCCGTTACTGTCAAACAGACCGCCGCCGGAGTTGCCCGGGTTGATAGCGGCATCGGTCTGGAGCAGTTCCATGCTTTGCCCGTCAATGGTAATGTTTCTGTTCAGCGCACTGATGATGCCTGCTGTGACCGTGCCGCCCAGCTTGCCCAACGGGTTGCCGATAACAATAGAGGTTTCGCCGACTTCGAGGTCACCGGAAGAACCAAAGGTTGCTACGGTTAAGTCTTTGGCATCTATCTTCAGCAGGGCTACATCAAAGGTTTCGTCAGAGCCGATAAGCTCTGCTGTATAGGATTTGTTGTCTGTCAGTGTGACGGTAATCTGATTGGCATTTTCAATGACATGATGGTTCGTCAGAATATAGCCGTCCTCCGAGATGATCACGCCGCTGCCGGCTCCCTGT
>CADCOZ010000375.1 GCA_902803125.1 uncultured Ruminococcus sp. | reverse complement strand
CCAGTTCGGCACGGATATGGTCCCGTTCGGTCGGTGTCAGCTTCTTGCCGACATTTTTCATCAGGGTAGCGGGCTGAATCTCCATCATCAGGCGGTTCAGAATGTCAAAGTCGATTTCAAACAGCCCCATCGCCGCACCGAAACGCACCTGTGACAACAGTTTCATACATTCGTTGTTGCTGACCAGTTTCGCATACAGCAGGATACCGTAGGAACGACAGATATCGTCTAACACATTGATATTGCCGCTGAGCTGTTCTCTGGCGTTACGCTCCTGTACCACTAACTGCATGGCCACATCCCGCAGGTTCTTAATGGCTTCCTGCTCCGTAATGCCCAGCGTTACCTGATTGGACATCTGATAGACCGCTCCATACGGTTCGGTGCCTTCTCCGTACAGTCCCCGCACCACAATGCCCAATTTCGAGAGCGAACCCGCAATTTTGCCCATCGCACCGCTTTCCTGCAAAGCCGGCAGGTGCAGCATCAGCGAAGCCCGCATTCCCGTGCCGATATTGGTCGGGCATTGGGTCAGGTAACCTAACTTTTCATTAAACGCAAAGTTCAGGCTTTCGTCCAGCAGGGTATCAATCTTATCGGCCATCGAAAAGGTTTCCTCTAACTGCATTCCCTCACGAATGACCTGAATCCGTACATGGTCTTCTTCGTTGATCATAATGCTGACCGATTCGTCATCGAGCAAAAGCAGTCCCCTGCCCTGTCTGTCGGAAATAAACTCCGGACTGACCAAATGACGCTCTACCAGCGATACCGCTTCTTCCTGCGTCAGTTCCGACATCTGGATATAGCGGAATCTGTCGGAAATCGCCGAGTGACCCTCCAGCACGGCTTCTTTGATAATCGAAGCGACCTTCCGCTTCTTTTCGTCACTCAGACGGCACGGGAACGGATATTCCCGCAGGTTTCTGGCAAAGCGAATGCGGGTGCTGATCACCACATCGCTGACATCTTTCAGGTCGGTAAATTTTTTCTCTGTCATGATGCTCACTCCTTCTTTCCGGTGTCCGCATGGGCTTCACTGCTTTTTTCCAACTCACGGATTCTGTCACGCAGTTCAGCGGCTTTCTCAAAGGCCTGCTCTTTAATCGCCTGTTCCAGTTCACTGCGGCACTTAGCAATCTCACTGCGAATGCGGACACCCGTACCCGCCGAATGCGCCAGCTTGCCGGTATGGGATGTTCTGCCGTGAATACGCCGCACAGACGGCAGCAGTTCTTCATAGAACGTATCATAGCATTCCGCACAGCCGACCTTGCCGCTTTTGGCGATATCTTCAAAGCTGCTGCCACAGCACTGACAGCGTTTTTGTGTTCGTCCGCTGTGACCGAACCCTTCCATAAAACTGCCGAACAGCTTATCAAGGTCAAAACCGACATCGCCTAAAAAGGACGTGTAGCCGTATTTTTTGGCGCAGTCACTGCACAAACGGTATTCTTTCAGTTCTCCGTTGAGAATTGTTTTGATATGGGTGGTTGCTTGTTTCTTTTCACAAGATTGACATAACATGAATATCTCCTCCTCTATAATTGGTCATGTTTCATAGCTGTTTTGTGTTGCATCGGGCGGCTAATGCTGTAAAATCACAAGGGTTGCCAGCATATTTTTCATCAAAGAAGCCCGAAGGGCATCCCGCAGTTCCTGCGGCACATCTTTATAGGCGGTATCCGACAAAGCGGCCTGCATCAGCATTTTTTCGGTGGGGTCAATCATGTTTTGTGCCATCATGTTGGATAAAATGGCCGAAGCCGCCGCCGCTGAACTGCGGTTGCCGATAGAATTGACCACGTGCATAATGGCGACCCGCCTGTCGGTGGTAATCCGTGTGATTTTGATATAGCCGCCGCCGCCCCTTCTGCTCTCTACAATATACCCCTGTTCGGGCGTGAATCTTGACGAAATCACGTAGTTGATTTGACTGGGTACACACCCAAGCAGTCCGGCCAATTCGTTCCGCTGTATCTCGGCACAGTCATCGCACTCATTGAGCATATCAATGATATACTGCGCCACAATATCACTCATTTTCACGGCTATCACTCCTTTCCGAATGTTGGAGGGCGTTGCCTTTCTCTTGTCCTTTCATTGACCTTTCCTGACCTTGTAGCTATAGTATAGCGTAATAGTCAGAAAAGGTCAAAGTCAAAGTAGGTCAAAAAATAACGGCTTTCGAATCCTATTCCCTTAAATTCTCCTGATTTCTCTTTTTTTCTCATTATTTCTCCGTATTTCATTTTTTGACCTTCCAATTTTTTAGCCTTTCTCATGATTCTGCGGGAACGCTGTTTCGTCAGCTTTCCCGCTTTTCTGCCCTCGGAAACCGGCTTATCCTGCGGGTTTATCCTATTCCTTCGGTCGGCATGGGTCTTTGTCTGCATTCTCCCGACCCGCCGATTCTTTTTGACCTTCTGAACTGATTTTTTGACCTTCCAATGAACTTGACGACCGCTTTTTTGACCTTTCCTGTTTTTCGACAAAAAAATCCCGCCGTTCCCAAAAGAACAAGCGGAAGATTCTTATGATGCTTGATACTGAACCCCGTGAGGCGTTAGAAGTTATATTGTGCCAAAATTCAGCGAATTTCGGGAAGGGGTTTGGGGGAACACCTTTTTTCGCCAGAAAAGGGGAGCGCGGGTGTCCGGTGGACACCTTGG
>CADCOZ010000374.1 GCA_902803125.1 uncultured Ruminococcus sp. | reverse complement strand
TCCGGAGGACTCCGGCGTGCGGCTGGTTTGGGACGCTTCCGGCTTGCGGGAGGTTTCCGAGGTTTGAGAAGGCTCCGGTTCCGATTTCTTGGAGCTGAAATAGGACTTGCCGCCCTCCGAAGCACTCAGCGATACATCTAACGTGCCAACATCGCCTTCCGGCACATCTTTTTTCATGATTTTGCGAGCCGTCATCATCTTCTGATTGATGTTTTCCGGCTTGCCGAGAATGATATGCAGGCCGTCTTTGGTTTCAACGGTGATGTTCGACAGCTTGGTAATGTCAATGACCTTCAGAACACCGAATTTATATTCTTCGGCAGCGGCCAAAATCTCCTCCAGATATTCCTCCACATTTTCGTCCTGATACTTCACGGAGGAGGACAGGGTCGGTGCCGCCAAGACAGCCCCCATCACGATAGGCACATCTGCCTGCCGTTTATTGGCAATATCAATGATTTTGCCGCTTTCGCTGAGCAGTACATAGCTTCCTTCGCTTTCCACTACAGAAGTCGGCACCGCTTCTTTTACTTTGATGACAATCTTGTTGAACAGCTGTTTCCCAATCTCCACCGATTCTATGTATGGAAACTCTTCCCATATCTTTCTTTCACCGGGCGATGTATTGCACAGAAAGAAGTTTTCGCCCTCCTGAATCATGGAAGCGGCAATAATATCCTCCTGCGGGTAGCGGGTTTCTCCTTCCACGCTGATGGCATCTATCTTGAAAAATACCGTAAACGACAGTATCAGACCGACAGTAACCACAATGATAATAGTCAGTGCATAAAACAGAAAACGCTTAAGCCACCGCCTGTATGGACTGATGGGTGCCTTGGCCGGCGGCAGCGGCATGGAGTAGTGCAAAGCACTTTCTCTCGGTTTCTTGCGGAGGTAATCTTCGGCATCCACATCAAAGCCGTCCTGCGCATTATAGCGGTCGCCGTAATTGGTATTGCCTTCAAGGCTGATTTCATTCTTTTTCCGTTTTCTTTTCCCCTTGGTATTCACACGCTGTTGATCCGACTTCGGGGGATGAGCTGTCCTTGCGGACTGCTTTTTCACGGACGGTGTCGGTTGTTGTGTGCCGTCCTGTTTACGGGCTTTTCCCGTTGTTTTTTTACTCATAACATTATCCCCTCACGGAATGTTGGAGGGCTTGACCCTCCAAACCTCCCACCAGAAGCTCTGCCTCTGGACTCCGTTGGGGGAAACCTTTTTCTATCGAAAAAAAGATTTCCCCCAAACCCCCTTCCAAAATTCGCTGTGTTGATGTTCATGAATTTTCGTCTGCGGCCGGATATGAATACATCTTATCCTTTTTGACTTTTCCGGGCAGACAGCACCTCAATGATGACGGCATAGATTCGTTTCGAAGCATCCGCAATCGCCATCCGCTGTGCATTTTCGGCGTATAAAGCCAATCGCTGCGGGTCAGAAGCCAACTTGTCGATTTCTTCCGTCAGCTTTTCGGGTGTCAAGTCTTTTTCTTCGATCATAACCGCCGCCTGCTGATTGACCAGTGACATGGCATTATGGAACTGATGATTTTCCGCTACGTTGGGTGAGGGAATCAGGATAGAGGGCTTGCCCTTGACCTGTATTTCACTCAGGGTAATGGCACCGGCTCTGGCAATTACCAAATCTGCCGCCGCCAAGCAAACCGGCATATCGTTAATGTACTCACGGATATCAAGGTTTTTGGCCGCCGATAAATCGGCACCTTTTTCCTTTAATAAATCGGGGAACCACTTGCCGTATTGACCATAGGCATGGATATGCTGGTAACGGCCATCTTTGGCACTGCGGGCGATGACATCGGCCAGCGATTCATTGATTTTTCTGGCACCCAAACTGCCCCCAAAGGATAAAACCACCGGACGTTCGTCCAGTCCCAACTGCCGTCTGGCTGCGGCTTTTTCCTGTATCAGGATTTCCCCCCGCACAGGATTGCCCGTATCCACAAAGTGACACTTGCCTTTGAAATGCTTCCGGGCATCCGGCATCGCCAGCATCACACGGTCAGCGTGTTTGGAAAGCATCTTGTTGGTCACACCGGGATAAGCGTTCTGCTCATGAATCAGCGTGGGAATACCCATTTTAGCCGCCGTTCTCAGCACCGGCCCGCTGACATAGCCGCCCGTTCCGATACAGATATCGGGCTGAAAGGCTTCAATAATCTTTTTGGCTTCTTTGCTGGCGGAGATTGCCTTTTTAACGGTGACGATATTTTCCTTCAGGGCTTTGAAGGAAATCTGCCGCCGAAAGCCCTGCACGGTAATGCCGCGGAAGTCAAAACCTGCCTGCGGCACCAGTCGTTCTTCCATACCGCCCTTGGCACCGACATAAAGGATTTCGGCATCGGGCTGACGTTCTTTAACATAACCGGCAATCGCCAACGCCGGATTGATATGACCGGCGGTACCGCCGCCGGCGAATAGTAGTTTCATGGACACACACGCTCCTATGCTTTTTCAAGATTAGACGTTCGGGAAATGGATAGGACAATACCCATTTGGGCCAGCAGCATGATCAAAGACGAGCCGCCAAAGCTGAAAAACGGCAGGCTGATGCCCGTATTCGGCAGCCAGTCGGTAATAACCATGATGTTAAGAATCACCTGCAAACCGATTTGCGCCGAAAGCCCGATACCCAGCAGGGAACCGAACTTATCCTGCGCCCGCATGGAAATGGTAATGCCCCGCCATACCAGCAGTGCAAATAAGCAAAGAATGATAGTGGCTCCAATAAAGCCCAGTTCTTCACACACCACCGCAAAAACGAAGTCGTTCTGCACTTCGGGAATATACAGATATTTTTGTCTGGACTGACCCAAACCGAGTCCCCAGAAGCCGCCCGAACCGATGGCATATAAGGAGTTGCGTGTCTGATAGGTTGTCTGCCACAATTGTTCATCGGTATAGGTCAAAGCCTGTCCCCAGCCGGCCAAACGGGTCATGGCATATCCAAGGTTGCCGGTAATCGCCAGACCGATAATCACCACGCCAATGGCCGCAAAGGCAATAATGAAGTAACGCAGTTTAACGCCGCTGATATACATCATCAGCATAATGAGGGAACCAATAATAGCGATACCGGAGTAATGCGGTTCCAAAATCAGCAAAGCGCCGATCACCGCCATCAGAATAATGGCCGGCAGTACGCCATAGCGGAAGGTATCCATTTCTTTGAAATGTACTGACCCCCAATGAGCCAAAAACAGCACCACCGCAAACTTGGCAATTTCCGAAGCCTGTATGGTAAAGGATCCCAGTGAAATCCACCGCTTCACCTCGCCGTCGGACGGGGCCACCAATACCCAAATCAAGCCTCCCACGGCCACAATCAGCACCAAAAAGGCAAACTTATGCAGGTGATGATAATCGAAGTAGGAAAGCAGCACCATAGCCAACAGTCCAATACCCGCATAGAGAGCCTGTCTTTGCAGATATACAAAACTTTTTCCTGTTTCCTCATACGATGACGGATAGCTGGCCGAAAACATCATAATCATGCCGATAATCAGCAGTATCAGCACCAAAAACAAAAACGTCATGTCCATTCCACGCCGCACGGAAAATATCTTCAGTTTCTTCTTGACTTTCCTCAGCACAGTTGGCTTCTCGTTCCGGCTGTTCTGCGGCCTTCTCTCCTGCACCGGCACCGGATTCGGCAGCTTCCTTGCCGGCGCTCCATCCATTCTCATTTTCCCTCACTTCCTTTCCTCACTAAACCCGATGTTGGAGGGCTTTGCCCTCCAAACCTCCCACCAGAGGCTCTGCCTCTGGACTCCGTTGGGGGAAACCTTTTTCTATCGAAAAAAAGGTTTCCCCCAACCCCCCTTCCAAAATTCGCTGTGTTGATGTCTTTCAAGTGCTTGACGGGGAAAGCGGTTGTATTCTCCTGTCACCTTACCGCTTCTCGAAAAGCTCATCTTTCTCACACATTATTCACTATTCATTATTCACT
>CADCOZ010000373.1 GCA_902803125.1 uncultured Ruminococcus sp. | reverse complement strand
CGCCAAATATGTACAGAACCTTGATGTCTGAGAGCCGAACGTCAAGAGGATACTTTTTGAAATATGATGATACAAAGGAGCACCTATGAAAGATATAGACGATAACATACGAGAGGGTATGGACGAAGAAGACGACAGTATACACGAAGAAAACCCCGAATGGGACGGTTCGGAATCGGAACTGGTGGCCGATGACGATGCCGAAAGCTATGAAATACCGGAAACGGGCATTAAAATTGCATATGTCATGACCCGTGAAGAGTTGGTCAAGTGCCTGTACCACAGCAATTTGTATAAAACAAAGGGAAGCAGAGCGGTCTTTGCTTCGGTGCTGTTTGGTGTGGCGGCGGTCATTTTTGCCGTGACCTATTTTACTGTCAGTCAGTATCAGCCTGCCAACTTATTTTTCAGTATTTTCAGCTTAGTCATGATTGTGCTGATATGGCTGGTGCCGTATTTACATATTAAAAGTTTGGCCAAAGTCATGGCCAACGGCAAAACCATAGAAGCCGAAATTTATCCGGATCATATAGATATCGGTCAGGGAGCCGGTGCCTGGAGCATTGAGCTGGATGGCCACTGTGAACTGATGGAGTTTGATAATATCTTTATGATATCGCTGTCGGACGGCAGGAATTTTGCCATTCCCGAACGTGTCATCGAGCCGGAAATTTATAATGAATTCAAAGCCATTTTAATTGCCGGCACCAAGCCCGGGGAAGAATAAGGAGTCTTTTGAATGAAATGTGAAACAAAGATAATCGCTCGCTATGCGGAAACCGATCAAATGGGTGTCATTCATCATTCTGTTTATCCGATATGGTTTGAAGCGGCGAGAACGGAATTCATCAAATTGGCGGGCCTTACTTATACACAGTTGGAACAGCAGGGCGTTATGCTGCCGGTCGCGGCACTCACCTGTCAGTATTACCGTCCTGTTCACTATGAAGATGAGGTGACGATCGTTACTGAAATCGAAAAGGTAACCTATGCAAAAATCATCTTTCATTATCAGGTACTGCTCAGCGGTCAGCTGATGGCAGAAGGAACCACCACTCACGGTTTTGTCAGCCGTGAAACCTTCCGCCCCATCAACCTGAAAAAACAGATGCCCGACTTCTATGCCGCCCTGCAGTCATCCGTATCCTGCTAAAGGAACCCTTTCCCCCCGACAGCCACTTGGGGGAACCCCTTCCCTAAATTCGCTGTGTTTTGTATCCGAAAATTGACGGTCAATCGGAAAAGTGAAAATCCGTTGGTGATGAATGGCAGGGGATGAAACAGATTCTGAACAAACAATGAAAGGATTAAAAAAAGAGGTGTATTCAATTGGATCATGAAGAAACGGTACAGCCTTCTAAAATCATAGATGTTGACATTGAACGGGAAATGAAAAAATCCTTTTTGGATTATTCTATGTCCGTTATCGTTTCAAGAGCGTTGCCCGATGTGCGTGACGGTTTGAAGCCTGTACATAGAAGAATCCTGTATTCTCAGTATGAGGATAATCTGACACCCGATAAGCCCTATAAAAAGTGTGCGACTACCGTTGGTAATGTGCTGGGTCGGTACCATCCCCACGGTGACAGCTCGGTTTATGATGCTTTGGTGCGTCTGGCACAGGATTTCTCGATGCGGTATATTTTGGTGGACGGTCACGGCAACTTCGGTTCGGTGGACGGTGACCCGCCGGCGGCTTATCGTTATACCGAAGCCCGCATGAGCAAGATCAGTGTGGAAATGCTGACCGATATTGATAAGGAAACCGTTGATTTTATCCCGAACTATGACGACAGCCGCAAGGAACCCTCTGTTCTGCCGTCACGTTTTCCGAATTTGCTGGTGAACGGTTCTACCGGTATTGCGGTCGGCATGGCCACGAACATTCCGCCGCATAATCTGGGAGAAGTGGTGGATGCGGTCAATTATGTCATTGACCATCCGGATGCTTCTTTAGATGAAATCATGCAGTTTATCAAGGGACCCGATTTCCCGACAGCGGGTATTATTATGGGTCAGAGCGGTATTAAGGCCGCTTATGGCACCGGCCGCGGCAAAATTACGGTGCGTGCCAAAGCGGAAATTGTGGAGGATAAAAATAATAAGTATAAAATTGTGGTAACCGAACTGCCGTATCAGGTCAATAAAGCCCGCTTGGTCGAGAGTATTGCCGATATGGTGAAGGACAAGCGGCTGGAAGGCATTTCGAATATTGATGACCATTCCGACAGAAACGGAATGCACATTGAGATCACCCTGAAGCGGGAAGCATCTCCGAATGTGGTGCTGAACAGTTTATACCGCAATTCACAGATGCAGATCACCTACGGCATTATTATGCTGGCGATTGTCGGCGGTGTGCCGAAGATTCTGACCCTGAAGGATATCCTTCAGAATTATATTGACTTTCAGGTGGATGTCATTACCCGCCGCACTATTTTTGACCTGCGGAAAGCAGAAGAAAGAGCCCATATTCTGGAAGGTCTGAAAATTGCGATTGACTTCATTGATGAAGTGATCCGCATTATTCGTTCTTCCAAGGATCAGCCGACAGCCCGTCAGCGTTTGTCTGAACGGTTCGGTCTGGACGATGCCCAAACACAAGCCATTGTTTCGATGCGTTTAGGTCAGCTGTCCGGTTTGGAACGGGAAAAAATTGAAGAAGAATTGGCGGCTTTGGTTGTCAAAATCGCCGATTATAAGGATATCCTCAATAATGGTGAACGACTGCTGGGTATCATCAAAACCGAACTGAGTGCCATTCGTGCCAAGTTCAGCGATGAAAGACGCACCCGGATTGAATCGGTCAGCGGTGAAGTGGATATTGAGGATCTCATTCCCTATGAGGACTGTGTGATTACCATGACCAACTTCGGTTATGTCAAGCGGCAAAAGGTGGATACCTACCGCACCCAACGCAGAGGCGGCCGTGGTATTTCCGGTATGAACCGCCGTGAATAGGACGTTGCAACGGATATGTTTGTGGCCGGCACACACGACTATGTGCTGTTCTTTACGAACTTGGGCAAGGTTTACCGGATGAAGTGCTACATGATTCCGGAAGGTTCCCGCACGGCTAAGGGGATGAATATCAATAATCTGCTGCCCCTTTCTCAAAATGAAAAGGTCACTTCCATGATTCGTATGCCTGAAGAAGGCGATGAAGGAATGTATCTGGTCATGATTACCAAAAAAGGTATCATCAAGCGGACAGCCACCAAGGAATTTAATACCACCCGCAAGGGCGGTTTGATTGCCATTCTGATTGATGAAGACGATGAATTGGTTTGGGTTCGTCTGACAGATGGTCACAATCAGCTGCTGGTAGCCACAAGAAACGGTATGGCCATTCGTTTTGACGAAAATGAGGTTCGCAATATGGGACGCAGCAGCCGCGGCGTGAAAGCCATTACCCTGCGTGGCGGTGACAGCGTTATCGGTATGTCTATTCTGCGTGAAGATGCCTATATTCTGACGGTGTCCGAAAAAGGCTATGGCCGTTTGTCCCCGCAGAGTGATTACCGTATCCAATCCAGAGGCGGCTTTGGCATCATTAACTATCATACCGGCAAGTTCGGCAAGGTGGCGGCGATTAAGGCCGTAGATTTGGAGGACGATATTATCCTGATTTCGGACAGCGGCGTGATTATCCGCATTGAAGCGTCTTCGATTCGTATTTGTGCTCGTCCGTCCAAGGGTGTTATTGTCATGAAGATGGACGATAACAGCAAAGTGGCCACCATTTCCAGAGCCCCGCACGAAGAAGAAGCCGCCGATACGGACAGCGAAACAGATGATGAGGACGAAGAAATCTGATTGTCATCACAAATTGAAGGGAACGCTGATGGATTCACCCGCATAAAAAACCGAACAGCCAATTTCTTCAGCATTTCCCAATAATATTATCTTTCACAAAACAGCCTCAGTAATCCTTCCGTAGGGAAGTCATTACTGAGGCTGTTGCTATGAAAAAGCGGGCAATTCAAAATCAGCGAATTTCGGGAAAGGAGAAGTAGTGAATAATGAATAGTGAATAATGAATAATGTTTGATGAGGTCAAAGTCAGCGAATTTTGGAAGGGGGTTTGGGGGAAAACTTTTTTTCGCCAGAAAAAGGTT